>NZ_MNQN01000016.1:0-63589 GCF_001915455.1 Bacteroides sp. 43_46
TTGAGTGTGAAACATTGTTGCCAATCATGGCTTTCTTTCCGGTAATTTGACAAATCTTCGACATTTCTATCTTATTTTTATAGTTTTATATCTATACTTCTTTCAAACAGGACGCAAAGTAAGCACTTTTATCCGTATAAAACAAGAAATTCCTAAAATAATTCACTTCTGAATACCAATTTTCCCTTATTTGAGTAAATCCCGTAAAATTAATAACGCATTATTGCCGGCTCTTTCAATATTCATGGATCTTCCGCGATTTGTTTCCTGCTTGTAAGTACGAATTTCGTTTTTATAACCAGCAGCTATCCAAACTGTCCCTACCGGTTTTTCAGGAGTTCCTCCTCCGGGACCGGCTATGCCTGAAGTTGCCACAGCACAGTCGGTTTTCAATGCTTTCATCGCACCTTTTACCATTTCAATCACAGTTTCTTCACTAACAGCTCCATGCCGTTCCAAAGTTTCGGGAGAAACGTACAAGAGATTCATCTTTACTTCATTGGAATAAGCCACTATACTTCCATTAAAATATTCCGAACTTCCGGCAATAGATGTTAATCGTGCGGCAATACTTCCTCCAGTACAACTTTCTGCGGTGGAAACGGTTATTTTCTTCTTTTTTAGTAATTCGCCGATAATAACTTCCAAAGGAGTATCTTCCTCACAGAAGATATCTTCACCCAAAATTTTCTCTAATTTAGCTTTTTCGCTATCTAGAAGCGCCCGCACTTCTTTTTTATCTTGTCCGCGTCCAGTCAATCGCAGGCGGATTATTCCAAGTTTTGGTAAATAGGCCAGTTTGATGCTTTCCGGCAGTGCAGTTTCCCATAGTTCCAGTTTTTCAGCCAATACAGACTCTGGATAGTGTTGTACAAGAAATGTTTGATGCATAATCACATCCGTTTGAAATTTCTCATGCAGCTTGGGCAATATGGATTCCGTCATCACAACTTTCATCTCCTGCGGAACTCCCGGCATTGAAACGAGAACTCTGTCGTTTCTTTCAAACCAACTAACAGAAGCACTCCCTACCGGATTATTTATAACGGTACAGCCCTCGGGAACCATTGCCTGCCCTTTATTTAAGGCATTCATGGGGATTTTTCCGGCCAACACCCGTTTTATGTTTTCAAAAACTTCTTCACTAAATACCAGTCTAGTATGGAAATACTTACATAGCGTTTGTTTTGTTATATCATCTTTAGTAGGACCTAGTCCCCCGGTCACTAAAACAATATTCACCCTTTTCATCGCATTATCGATCGCTTCAAGAATCTCATCTTCCCGGTCACGGATTGAAACAATACGAAGAACCTCAATGCCTATCTTATTTAATTTCTGTCCTATCCAGGCAGAATTAGTGTCGACAACCTGCCCTATCAGCAGTTCGTCACCAATGGTTATTATTTCAGCAAACATACTTTCCTTATTTTATCCTATATATTAAGGTATATTTTTAGTCTTACGGACAAGGAGCCTATTTTCAATAAGGAAATTATTCTAATGTAACGCGAGAATAGGCCGGAAGATCAATAGAGCAAAAATCCCTATCCAAATATTTAAAATATCCGGTAATAGCGATCATTGCTGCATTGTCGGTAGTATAGCTGAATTTTGGAATAAAGATATCCCAGCCATATTTTTCGGCATGTTCCCGAAAAGCATTACGTAATCCGTTATTCGCAGAAACTCCTCCTGCTACGGCTACTTCCTTGATTTTGTATTCTTTTGCAGCTTTACGCAATTTATCCATTAGAATATCTACAACTGTTGCTTCCAATGATGCAGCCAAATCCACTTTATGATGTTCTATAAAATCAGGGTCCTCTTTCAGCCAGTCACGTAATGAATAGAGGAATGAAGTTTTTAATCCGCTAAAGCTATAATCCAGCCCCGGAATATGCGGTTTGCTGAATGTGAATACTTTCGGGTTTCCCTGGCGTGCCAGTTTATCAATAATCGGTCCACCCGGATAACCGAGCCCCATTACTTTGGAGCACTTGTCAATAGCTTCACCTGCAGCATCATCAATCGTCTGCCCCAAAATCTCCATATCGTTATAGGCTTTCACTAATATAATTTGTGAATTTCCTCCAGATACTAATAGACATAAGAAAGGAAAATTGGGTTGTCTATTTTCCTCACCTTCTGCTTTAATAAAATGAGCTAAAACATGTCCATTCAAATGATTAACATCAATCAATGGAATATTTAAGGAACGAGCGAATCCTTTAGCGAAAGAGACACCGACGAGCAATGAACCCATTAATCCCGGACCACGTGTAAAAGCTACCGCACTCAATTCTTCTTTAGTGACTCCAGCACGTTTCAGCGCTTCATGTACTACCGGTACGATATTTTGTTGATGCGCCCGTGAAGCCAGCTCGGGTACTACTCCACCGTATGCTTCATGTACGGCTTGGCTCGATACCACGTTCGACAGCAGATAACCATCTTTGATAACAGCTGCCGACGTATCATCACAAGAGGACTCAATTCCTAATATTATTACACTCATAAGTAATTAAACTATTAAAACGGTGCAAAAGTAATCATAAAACTACGATTCATAACGAACTATTTTATATTTTTGTTCGCAAAATAAAAATAATCGCTTATCAGAACGCTGAAAAAGACTGTACGCTGGGTAGTTGGTATTGTACTGGGAGTATATATCGGAACTATTGTTTTGCTGAATATACCAAGTGTTCAGCAAGTCATGAGTGTATTTGTAGCCGAGGAGCTCTCCGACTTATTGAATACACGGGTGACAATTGGCCGGATAAATATAGGATTGTTGAACCGTATCATCATTGACGATGTATTGCTTGACGACCAAGACGAGCAGGAAATGCTCAAAGTGACTCGTTTGTCTGCCAAATTTGATATCATGCCTTTTTTTAAAGGTAAGATATCCATTAGCAGTGTCCAGTTATTCGGTTTCAATATCAATCTTCAAAAAAAGACACCAGACTCTCCACCTAATTTTAAATTCGTATTAGATGCATTTGCTTCCAATGATACGGTGAAGAAAGACAACTCATTGGATTTGCGTATTAATTCTATCCTGATTCGTCGTGGGCGAATGGCTTATCATGTACTTTCAGAAGAAGAAACACCCGGGAAGTTTAATGCCAAACACATCCATCTTCAGAATATTATAGCTAATATTTCATTGAAAGCCTTGAGTAAAGATTCAATAAATCTGGGAATTAAGCGGTTGAGCCTTGATGAAAAAGTATCCGGTTTCTCTTTGAAGAAGATGAGTCTGAAGCTAGTTGCCAATAGCAGGCAGACAAGCATTGACAATTTTGCTATCGAATTGCCCGAAACATCTCTGAAACTGGATACAATTCATTTGATATATGATAGTTTGAAAGCCTTTGACCGTTTTACGGAGCAGGTTCGTTTTTCTTTCCGTACGTTGCCGTCACAAATCACTTTAAAAGATATTTCTCCTTTTCTTCCGGCGCTATCGCACTTCAAAGAGCCGATATCGTTGGATATGGAAGTAAAAGGTACTGTCAATCAATTGACCTGTTCGCATCTGGAAATAACAGCCGACAATCGTCAGTTCCGCCTTAAAGGAGATGTGGCACTTCAGGACTTGTCGCATCCGCAAGACGCTTATGTGTTTGGAACCCTATCCGAACTTACTGCTACTACTCGTGGCGTAGGATTTTTAGTCCGCAATTTGAGTCATGATTATAATGGAGTGCCTCCAGTACTGGAACGCTTGGGAAATGTCAGTTTCCGGGGAGAGGTTTCCGGCTATTTCACAGATATAGTAACTTATGGCCAATTGCATACTGATTTGGGCGGTGTCAATATGGACTTGAAATTGAGTTCTGATAAAAGTAAGGGATTGTTTGCTTATTCCGGTGCCGTTAAAACAACCGACTATAAGTTAGGTAAATTATTGGCTAACGAGCAACTGGGAGAAATCACATTCAACTTAGATGTACATGGGCGCCATGTAACCGACCGACTCCCTGTTGTTGAATTGAAAGGGCTGATAGCTTCCGTAGATTATAGTAGATATAGATATGAGAATATTACACTGGACGGAGAATATAAGCAAGGAGGATTTAATGGCAAAGTAGCACTGGATGATCCGAATGGCTCTATTTATCTGAATGGAGATGTGAATGTTTCCTCCAGAATTCCTACATTTAATTTTCAAGCTATTATCAATAAATTGCGGCCACATGACCTGAATCTCACCTCCAAGTATCCGGATACGGAATTCTCTTTGAAACTAAGAGCCAACTTCACGGGAGGCTCAGTTGACGAAATGATTGGAGAAATCAATGTGGATAGCCTCGAATTTATGTCACCAGAGAAACAATACTTCATGAACAACATGAATATCCGGGCCAGTAAACAGAATAACGAGAATCAGTTGAGATTGACTTCTGAGTTTCTGACAGCAAGTGTGGAAGGAAAGTTCCAGTATCACACATTGCCTGCCAGCATTCTGAATATTATGCGGAAATATGTCCCGTCATTAATATTACCTCCCAAAAAGCCAATTGAAACACACAATAATTTCCAATTCGATATACATATATATAATACAGATATTCTATCCACGATTTTTGATATTCCGCTGACGGTATATACTCATTCCACTTTGAAAGGATACTTTAATGATCCCTTGCAGCGTTTGCGTGTGGAAGGATACTTCCCCCGTCTTCAATATAAGAACAACTTTATTGAGTCGGGCATGATTTTGTGCGAGAATCCATCAGATCATATTCGTGCGCGGGTGCGCCTGACCAATCTGAAGAAGAAAGGAGCAGTCAACCTTTCTTTGGATGCGCAAGCTAAAGACGACAATATCAGTACGACATTGGATTGGGGAAATAGTGCTGCGGTGACATATAGCGGGCAATTGGCCGCTGTGGCAAAGTTCTTGCGTACCGAAGGAGAGAAGCCTTTATTAAAAGCAATGGTAGAGGTGAAACCGACGGATATTATTCTGAATGATACCCTTTGGCAGATACATCCTTCACAGGTAGTAGTGGATTCCGGCAAGGTAGACGTGAACAACTTCTATTTTAGCCACCAGGATCGTTATGTACGTATAAACGGACGTCTTTCGGACAATCCGCAAGATAGTGTAAAGGTTGATTTAAAGGATATCAACATGGGATATGTGTTTGATATTGCAAGTATTTCCGATGATGTAAATTTTGAAGGAGATGCTACAGGAACTGCCTATGCAAGTGGTGTTTTCAAAAAACCTGTGATGAATACGCGTTTATTTATAAAAAATTTCTCTCTTAATCAAGGACGTTTGGGCGATTTGAACATATATGGCGAATGGGATAATGAAAATAGAGGAATCCGACTGGATGCATCTATCAAAGATATTTCTACGACCCCGTCACGTGTCACCGGCATCATTCATCCGCTAAAACCGGAAAGTGGGCTTGACTTAAATATCGAAGCAAATGAACTGAATCTGAAGTTTCTGGAACATTATATGAAGTCTATTGCAAATGATATAAAAGGACGGGCAACGGGTAAAGTACACTTCTACGGGAAATTTAAAGGATTGAATCTCGATGGCGCAGTCATGACGAATGCTTCCATGAATTTTGATATTTTGAATACTCATTTTGCTATAAAGGATACCATTCTTTTAGCTCCTACCGGATTGACATTCAACAATATACATATTTCTGATATGGAAGGCCATTCGGGAAGAATGAACGGTTATCTGCATTTCCAGCATTTTAAGAACTTAAATTATCGTTTTGAGATACAAGCAAACAACATGCTTGTAATGAATACAAAAGAATCGACGGACATGCCTTTCTATGGCACGGTGTATGGTACCGGAAATGCATTGCTTACCGGAAATGCCATACAGGGACTGGATGTTAATGTCGCCATGACGACCAATCGAAATAGCATCTTTACTTATATTAATGGTAGTGTTGCATCAGCTACGAGTAACCAGTTTATCAAGTTTGTAGACAAAACTCCCCGCCGCACTATTCAGGATTCTATTCAAATAATTTCTTATTATGAACAATTGCAACAAAAACGTCAGGAAGCTGAGGAAGAACAAAAGACGGATATACGATTGAATATTCTTGTAGATGCGACGCCAGATGCAACAATGAAGATTATCATGGATCCTGTTGCCGGAGATTATATCAGTGGCAAGGGTACAGGAAATATACGAACAGAATTTTACAATAAAGGGGATGTGAAGATGTTCGGTAGCTACCAAATTAATCAGGGAGTATATAAATTCAGTTTGCAGGAAGTGATCCGTAAAGACTTTGTTATCAAGAACGGAAGTACGATTACCTTTAACGGTGCCCCTCTGGATGCAAACTTAGACATTCAGGCTTCCTACACGGTAAATTCAGCATCTCTGAATGACCTGATACCGGAAGAATCTTCGTCAATCATACAACAACCCAATGTTAAGGTGAACTGTATCATGAATTTGAGCGGGATATTGGTACGACCTACTATTAAATTAGGTATTGAGCTTCCGAACGAACGGGATGAAGTACAAACATTGGTACGTAATTATATTAGTACGGAAGAACAGATGAATATGCAAATCCTTTATCTATTGGGTATTGGTAAGTTCTACACGGAGGATGCACGTAATAATCAAAATTCAAACGTGATGTCTTCGGTGCTTTCTTCCACCCTCTCCGGTCAGTTGAATAACGCCTTGTCGCAAGTCTTTGAAACGAATAACTGGAATATTGGAACAAATCTAAGCACAGGCGATAAAGGCTGGACAGATATGGAAGTGGAAGGCATCTTGTCCGGTCAGTTACTGAATAACCGGTTACTTATTAACGGAAACTTTGGTTATCGGGATAATCCAATGGCAAACACGAATTTTGTGGGCGACTTTGAAGCAGAATGGCTGATAAACCGTTCGGGAGACATTCGTTTGAAAGCTTACAATGAAACGAACGACCGATATTATACAAAGACAAATCTGACTACACAAGGTGTAGGTATTATGTACAAGAAAGATTTCAATAAATGGAGTGACCTGTTCTTTTGGAATAAGTGGAAGCTACGTAATAAACGAAAACAGGAAGAAAAGTCCAAACAGCAGACAGACAGTATCGGAAATGCCAATACAGCAAAGTCTGTATTAAAAAGGCAACATGAGCAGTGATAAAACGCAGATGCCTTGAAAATAAGAGTTTCACCTAGAGAAACTCTTATTTTCAAGGTATGAAACCCATAAAAAATAATCGCATGATTGACTCTACCTAAAACTATAAATGAATAGTTCGTTACCGTTCCATAATAAGATTATTGTATAATTATTAGTCAAGTATTTGTCCGTCAGCTCTTATTTTTACATCTATCTCACTATTTTCTATGTCAATCAAGTAGTATGTAACACCCGTTGCTTCTTCAACATATTCAGTGTCGTCGTCATCAACTCGTCCAGGATATGTAGCATGAATCGTATTTTTTACAGGATCAGGCAATGTGTTGAAATGTACCTCCCATGAAGTTAAAACCCACTTACCTTCTTGAGTAAACCATGCAGATGCTTCATGTCCGTCATAGAAATCTGCTACGTAATATCCGTACTTGTTTTCCCATTCTACGTTTGTGGCATTCGGATATTTAGCCGAAAATGTACTTTGCAATTCAACAGGAACAGCTATTGATTCATCATCATTATTATCGCAACTATGTAAGCTCCATGCAACACCTAATACCAATAAAAAGGTAAAAATCTTTCGTTTCATCATTAGTTCTATTTTTTTAAGGTTTAGTTATCAATATCGATCAAATTGAATTTCAGATCGAACTTTAATTCCACACGATTGGAAAGTTGCACTTCATATTCCTTTTTATCGCGTTCAATTTTCAGCACTCTAGTATCAGGATAATTAGTTGTCACATATTTCTGAATAGTTGTGGGGATAATAGCTGTGGGAACAGAAGTATATTTGCAATTCACCTCCTCCCAGTTTCCATTCTTGCCAAACTCCACTTTATTGCCATTCGTGAAAATCACTTCATAACTTTTATAGAAGAAATCACTTTCCATTTTTGCCAAAGCAACTTTACTATCGGCAAAATGCTGTTTGATGAACTGTTGAGCCGGTTGTGGCATTTGAGTAACCTGGATTGGTTTGTCATCGTCTGCACGTGCTACTGTTTGCAAAGTAAACAAACATACTAATAAGAATACTAACTTTTTCATAATCGTTGTTTTTTTAATTGGTTTTACTGTTATCATTTAATTTATATTGCAAAGATGAGGGGAAAATCTGAAAAGATTTGGGAATTTTGAGAATTTCCGAAAAAATAAATCTCATAAAAATATAGTGACGCTATGCCCTCAACATAGTGTCACCATATCTATGGAATATCGTCACTATCGAATGGAAATAACGTCACTATATATTTCATCACAGAATTAGATTCTTTATGATTCTTTTAAAACTACTAATAAACACATCGTTTATTTTTGCAAACACAAATTTGACAGTATTCATATTAAATAACCATAAGAACTTTTTTATGACTATGAGAACAAATTGTTTTTTATTAGTAGCTATTCTATTGGGATTAATTCCCTTGAACTACACACACGCAAACGACTCAATTCCTAAAAGCGTGATTCTGTACACTCCCTACACCAAAATTTCTGTATCACCGGGAGCGTCAATTGATTACAGTATTGACCTCATTAACAATACGGATGAATTGACAAATGCAAACCTTTCTGTTAGTGGATTGGGCAGCAGTTGGAAACACGAAATGAAATCCGGCGGTTGGAGCCTTAGTCAATTGTCCGTACTTCCCAAAGAAAAAAAGACTTTTAATCTGAAAGTCGATGTTCCATTGAAGGTAAATAAAGGAAACTATCATTTTGTAGTGTATGCCGGAAATGTAAAACTTCCTTTGGATGTTGTAGTTGCTCAACAAGGTACTTACCAGACTGAATTTACTACCGACCAGCCCAATATGGAAGGTAACTCCAAGTCAACCTTTACCTTCAGTACCACTTTAAAGAACCAGACTGCCGACCAACAGTTGTATGCTTTAATGGCTAATGCACCAAGAGGATGGAATGTTATTTTTAAACCTAACTACAAGCAAGCTACCTCTGCACAAGTGGAACCCAACAGTAGCCAGAATGTAAGCATAGATATTACTCCTCCTGCCAATGTAGAAGCCGGAAGCTATAAAATCCCGGTACGTGCTGCTACGGGAACTACTTCGGCTGAACTTGAATTGGAAGTAGTTGTGACCGGTTCTTTTCAAATGGAACTAACTACTCCGAGAGGATTACTAAGCACCGATATCACTGCCGGAGACGTGAAGCGAATTGAACTGGAAGTAAAAAATACAGGTTCATCATTGTTGAAAGATATCCAGTTATCTGCCAGCAAACCAGCTGATTGGGAAGTAACTTTCGAACCAACAAAAATTGATGCATTAAAAGCCGGCGAAACATCGACGGTAACCGCTATATTAAAAGCTTCTAAAAAAGCACTCCCAGGTGACTATGTGACTACCATTATGGCAAAAACTCCTGAAGTAAACGCTGATGCGCAATTCAGAATCGCAGTAAAAACTCCGATGATATGGGGGTGGGTAGGCGTTTTGATTATTGCGGCTGCTATCGGTGTAGTTTACTATCTGTTCCGTAAATATGGAAGGAGGTAAATTATGGGCGAACAAGTGATCGTACTTACCGATCTGACCAAACAATACGGTAATTTTACTGCTGTGGATCATATTCGCCTGCATATTCAAAAAGGAGAAATATTCGGATTACTGGGTCCGAACGGTGCCGGAAAATCAACTACCATTTTAATGATGTTAGGGTTGACAGAACCGACATCGGGTTCCGTTGAGATTTGCGGCATCAATTCGACTACACACCCTATCGAAGTAAAAAGAAAAATCGGCTATTTGCCCGAAGATGTAGGATTTTATGATGATATGACAGGACTGGAAAATCTGATATACACAGCACGCTTGAATGGTATTCCTGATAAGGAAGCGAGAGAAAAGGCCATGGAGTTAATGAAACGTACAGGATTGGAAGATCAACTGAAAAAGAAAGCAGGAAAATATTCACGCGGGATGCGACAACGGTTGGGACTTGCGGATGTACTTATCAAGAATCCGGAAATTATTATTCTGGATGAACCGACTTCGGGTATTGATCCTGCTGGTGTTCAGGAATTTATCGAACTGATCCGTTGGCTAAGTAAGGAGAAGGGATTGACCGTGCTCTTTTCCTCTCATCACCTGGATCAGGTACAAAAAGTATGCGACCGGGTCGGATTATTTAGTAATGGGAAAATACTCGCACTGATTGATATGACAGAACTGAAAGATAAGAAACAGGAACTGTCTGATATCTATAATCATTATTTTGAGGAAGGAGGAGAACAACATGAATGAAGTCAATCATCCTTTTTGGGTTATCGTCAATAAAGAAATATCCGATCATGTCAAAAGTTGGCGTTTTATTATTTTGATCGGTATTATTGCACTGACCTGTATGGGTTCTCTATACACTGCCCTTACTAATATTGGCGCAGCAATAAAGCCGAATGATCCGGATGGTTCGTTTCTGTTTTTGAAATTATTTACAGCTTCGGACGGAACTCTCCCCTCTTTTACGTTGTTTATCAACTTTTTGGGACCTCTATTAGGTATTGCTCTAGGATTTGATGCCGTCAATTCAGAGCAAAATAAGGGGACATTAAGCCGTATGTTATCTCAGCCTATTCATCGTGATTGCATAATTAATGCGAAGTTTATGGCTGCTTTGATAGTAATAGGTGTTATGCTATTCGTACTCGGTTTTCTGGTAATGGGATTCGGACTGATTGCAATCGGTATTCCTCCTACGGCTGAGGAATTTTGGAGAATTGTATTCTTCATTATAACAAGTATTTTCTATGTTGCTTTTTGGTTGAATTTGGCAATCCTATTTTCATTGCGTTTTCGCCAGGCAGCTACATCAGCGTTGGCATCTGTGGCAGTGTGGTTGTTTTTCAGCGTATTCTACACAATGATTGTAAATCTGGTGGCAAAAGGATTGAGCCCTTCACAAATGGCGTCGCCTTATCAGATCATCAGTTATCAAAAATTCATTCTCGGATTAATGCGTCTGGCACCTAGCGAGTTATTTAATGAAGCTACTACGACGCTGTTAATGCCTTCTGTAAGAAGTCTAGGACCACTTACAATGGAACAAGTTCAGGGAGCTATTCCAAGCCCACTTCCATTAGGACAAAGTCTTCTGGTAGTATGGCCACAACTCACGGGATTAATTGCAGCAACAGTTATCTGTTTTGCTATCTCTTATATTATGTTTATGAGAAGAGAAATTCGATCCCGATAGAGATTCGTACCACAAAATCCACAAAGGACACGGAGAAATAGTTTGAACGATCAGTTTATAATAACCGATAAATATCTTGTTCACTCTCACTCCGTGTCCTTTGTGTTCTCTGTGACGAAAACGATCATTTCAAAATCTCGAAACAATGCTCCTCTTGTTCGAAGTAATAACGTATATTCAAATGTTGTAGACGACAAATTGAATCGGCTATTGCCAGCCCTAGTCCGGTAGAACCCTCTTTTTTACTTCCTTGATAGAAACGTTCAAAAATATGTTCTTCATCTAATGGATGTCCTGACCCGGAATTTCGGAAAGTAATGCTGTTTTTTGTAATAATAATCTGTATACGTCCTCCGTCCATATTATGCACGAATGCATTCTTCAAGAGATTAGTTAATAGAGCAACTGCCAAAGACTCGTTCATTACAATATGAAAACGATCCTGCTCAGTGATATTTACTTCTATGTTGCGGTAATCATAGACCTCTTTATAGTCTTCCAAATATTGCTTGAGAAGTGTGTTCAGTTCCAAATCTTTGGTATCAGTAAACTGTCCATTGTCAATCTTAGTAAGCAATAATAAAGATTTATTCAGTTTGGTTATATATTCCAATGTCTGATGCGTTTTCATTAGTTCTCCAAGTTGATTTTCCGACAATGAATCATCATCCATTAACATTTCCAACCGATTACGGCAAATGGCAAGTGGTGTTTGTATCTCATGCGAAGCATTTCCGATAAATTGTTTCTGTTGTTCGAACATTTGTTCCGTCCGTTCGGCATATCGGACAGCTGCATCATTTAGTTTCCGGAATTCTGTGATTTGGGTATCATTGTTCAATGCTTCGTTTTTCTTTCCCGTCTGATAACTGTCCAACCAATGAAGAAGTACATATAATGGACGCATATTTCGATAGAATACCCATACAGATATGATTATGATGCAGAGTAACAGGGCTACATATAAAAAGATAATCCATACTTGAATAGCATCTTTCAAATCATCCTTCTCGATACTGGGAGTAGATACAGTCAGTTCATAATAACGTCCTTCGTCATTTTTTAAGATAGTGGTCAGGATACGCGCCGGCTCTGTTTCCCCTTTTTCTACGATATAGACCATAGAATCTTTATATTGGATATCATTGCGGTTTCCAGCATATTCTTTAGTTACTTCAGTAAGATAATACTGATTATTTGAACCGTTGTTTTCAGAAGGAAGCTCCTCTCCTGCCAATGCCCGAATGATAATTGTCTCCGAGTAGTCTTCAAGTGAATCATCGACTTCATCATTTACTTCATCAATCATTGTAACATAAAAAAATACGGCCCAAATTGTCAGGATAAGTGTCAAGGCTAAAGTGATGCGGAGAATGATGTAATATATTAATTTCATGGATGACTCCTATTGTTTCTGTTATTCTACTATCATTTTGTAACCGAATCCGTAAACTGCTTTAATTTCAAGATCTGCTCCTGCATCCTTCAGCTTTTTACGAAGATTTTTGATTTGGGCATAAATAAAATCGAAGTTATCTACTTGATCGATATGATCTCCCCATACAGACTCTGCCAATGTATTTTTATTAACCAAGTGTCCAGGGCGATTTATGAAGTATAATAAGATATCATACTCCTTTCTATTTAATTCCAGTTCCTGATTATTGACAAAAACACGATATTTATCCGGCTCTATCCGTACATTTCCCTGACGGATATCAATTTCTCCGTCATGCTGATTGCGGCGAATTACACTTTTTATCCGGGCATTTAATTCAGCTAGATGAAACGGTTTCGGCAAATAATCATCTGCACCTAATTCTAATCCCAAGACCTTATCTTCCAAAGAATCTTTGGCAGAAATTATAATCACATTTTCCCGTTTATGCAAGGCTTTCAACCGTTCTAGAAGGTCAAGACCACTTCCGTCCGGTAACATAATATCCAATAAGATACAATCATAGTCATAGTCTTCAATTTTGCGTAAAGCAGAGTTGAAGTCACCTGCTGCTTCTACAACATAACGTTCTTTCTCCAGTGAACGTTGAATTAGTTCCCTTAAAGAGGGCTCATCTTCTACAATTAATATCTTCATAAAATCTTCTCCTTTCTTTCTTACATGATACAAAGAAAGAGGATATTTCTGAAAAAAAACTGAAATGGATAAAAAAAGAGTCCGAAATTTAATCTGAAACTTCGGACTCTTGTATGAGAAAGTAATATCTTTATTAAATAAATAGACCTTTCTTTCAACTGTTTAACCGCACAGTTTAATAAGAGCGTGCAAATATAACACGGCAAGCAGACGGTTTGCCTGTTACCATACATTTGCCCGGTTCTTTATCTCCCGGAACGAACGACTCGAATGGAATACAACGGATAGTTGCCTTCGTTTCTTCTTTGATTTTTTCTTCTGTTTCAGTTGTTCCATCCCAATGAGCCAAGATAAAACCACCTTCCTCTATCTTTTCCTTGAATTCTTCGTATGTGTCTACTACTGTAATTTTAGAATTACGATAATCCAATGCTTTCTTGTAGATATTAGCCTGAATTTCTTCGAGCAGGTTCTGAACATAAGCTTCAATGCCCTCGCAAGTGATAGTTTCTTTTTCAAGTGTATCGCGACGCATTACCTCCATTGTATTGTTTTCAAGATCACGTCCACCCATAACCAGACGAACAGGTACACCTTTCAATTCATAATCTGCAAATTTGAAGCCTGGACGTTTATTATCTGCATTATCATACTTAACAGAAATACCTAATGCTTTCAACTTGGTAACAATACCCGCTACTTTGGCATCAATTTGTTTCAGTTGCTCATCGTTCTTGTAAATAGGAATAATAACTACTTGAATCGGAGCCAGATGCGGAGGTAATACCAGTCCATTGTCATCTGAATGAGTCATAATCAGGGCACCCATTAAGCGGGTAGAAACACCCCATGAAGTAGCCCATACATATTCCAATTTATTCTCTTTGTTCACGAACTGAACGTCGAAAGCCTTGGCAAAATTCTGTCCCAGAAAATGAGAAGTACCACTTTGCAGTGCTTTTCCGTCCTGCATCATAGCTTCGATAGTGTAAGTGTCAAGCGCACCGGCAAAACGCTCGTTGGCAGACTTTACACCTTTCACAACCGGAACAGCCATATATTTCTCTGCAAATTCACCATATACATTCAGCATTCTTACTGCTTCTTCTTCAGCTTCTTCGCGAGTAGCATGGGCAGTATGTCCTTCTTGCCACAAGAATTCAGCAGTACGCAAGAACAGACGAGTACGCATTTCCCAACGGAAAACGTTCGCCCACTGATTGCAAAGAATAGGCAGGTCACGATAAGATTGAATCCAGTTTTTATAAGTATTCCAGATAATTGTTTCTGATGTCGGACGAATAATCAATTCTTCTTCCAATTTTGCGGCTGGGTCTACTACTACCCCCGAACCGTCTTCTGCATTTTTCAGACGATAATGTGTCACTACGGCACATTCTTTTGCGAAACCTTCCACGTGTTCAGCTTCACGGCTCAGGAATGATTTCGGAATTAATAATGGGAAATATGCGTTTACGTGACCTGTTTCTTTAAACATATCGTCCAGTTGACGTTGCATTTTCTCCCAAATAGCGTATCCGTAAGGCTTAATCACCATACATCCGCGTACGGCAGATTGTTCTGCCAAATCAGCTTTTACCACCAAATCGTTATACCATTGCGAGTAATTCTCGCTACGTTTGGTAAGGTCTTTCAGTTCTTTTGCCATTATATTTTTTTATTTAAAGTACTCATAAGTGTCAAAACAGGGTGCAAAAATACGAAAAATGCATGAACTGCCCTATTCTTCATGCATTATTTTCATAGTAGAAAGAGACTTTGCCCATTGTTATCTTTCAGTCACAAAAAGAAAGCCAGATAGCTAAAAAATAACTATCTGACTTTTATCGTGAGCGGTAAGCGAGACTCGAACTCGTGACCCTTAGCTTGGGAAGCTAATGCTCTACCAACTGAGCTACTACCGCATTTTTACCAGTTTAAAGGATCTTCCTTTAAATTACACTGCAAAGGTAAATATAATTTTTATATCTCAAATAAAATCCTTGATTTTTTAATAGGGGAAATATTACATAACTTTGAACTAAATCAGAATAATCGATAACTCTTTCATTGAGTTTAAAAAGTTGTTTCTCCATTTATTGGAGTGAACAAACCTGTTCCTTCATCTGTTAGAAAGTCTCAAATTTAGATTTAACCTAACCAGCATGAAAAAAAATAAATCACTTTTTGTACTACTTGCTTTGTGTTTCTCTGCTATTTGGGCAGATGCACAGGTTTCATTGAGTTTTGAGGAATCATTACGTCTACTCCGACAAGAAAATCAAAGCTTAAAGATAGCCGATAAAAGTATAGAAATAGCTAAGGCAGAGCGAGATAAATTGAATGCTTTTTGGTATCCCAGTCTTCAATCTTCGGGTGCATTTGTACATATGTCGGAGAAGATCGAGGTGAAACAGCCGTTGTCTCAATTTACAGATCCGGCAAAGAATTTTGTACATTCCATAATTCCGGACGATCAAGTTATTTCGGCGATTCTGGATCAGATAGGGGCAAATACTCTTGTTTTCCCCCTGACTCCACGTAATTTAACCTCTATTGATTTATCTGCAGAATGGGTACTCTTTTCCGGAGGAAAACGATTTCATGCAACTAATATCGGTCGGACAATGGTAGACTTGGCACGTGAAAACCGGGCACAGACTGTTGCTACCCAACAAAATCTGTTAACGGAAAGTTATTACGGATTACGGCTGGCACAGCAAATCGTAACCGTTCGGGAAGAAACTTATAAGGGACTGCAAAAACATTATGAGAATGCACTGAAACTGGAAGCTGCCGGAATGATTGACAAAGCAGGACGGCTTTTTGCCCAAGTAAATATGGACGAAGCCAAACGTACACTGGATGCTGCACGAAAAGATGAAACTGTGGTTCAAAATACGCTCAAGGTATTACTGAATAAAAAAGATATGGATGAAAACATTGTTCCCACTTCTCCACTTTTTATGAATGACTCTTTGCCGCCGAAAATGCTTTTCGACCTATCTGTTAACAGTGGGAACTATATGCTTAACCAGTTACAGCTACAAGAACATATTGCCAAACAGGAAGTGAAGATTGCTCAAAGCGGCTATCTGCCGAATATAGCCCTTTTCGGAAAACAGACCTTATATTCGCATGGCATTCAGAGTAATTTACTGCCACGTACAATGATAGGCATTGGCTTTACATGGAATCTATTCGACGGATTAGATCGTGAAAAGAAGATCCGGCAGTCGAAATTAACTCAACAAACATTAGCCCTCGGACAGATGAAAGCCCGTGACGATCTAGCAGTTGGAGTAGATAAACTCTATACGCAATTGCAAAAAGCACAGGATAATGCAAAAGCATTGAATACTACGATTGCTTTAAGTGAGGAACTTGTACGTATCCGGAAGAAATCATTTGCAGAGGGAATGGCAACTTCCACCGAAGTTATTGATGCCGAAACAATGCTTGCCAGTGTAAAAGTAGCTCGCCTGGCAGCCTATTATGAGTATGATGTAGCACTAATGAATTTACTTTCACTTTGTGGTACACCTGAACAATTTATAAACTATCAACCTAAACCGTAACAAACAATGAAACCAACTAGTAGAACCCTTTCATGGGCTTTTGTTATTATTTTGCTAGTCGTCGGTATCTTTACCGCCCTTGGAATGATATTGATGCACAAACAACCACTGGTTCTGCAAGGAGAAGCAGAGGCCACAGAAATCCGTATCAGCGGAAAACTTCCCGGACGCATTGATACGTTTCTCGTTCAAGAGGGAGATTGGGTGCGTCAGGGAGACACTCTTGTAGTAATTAATAGTCCGGAAGTACACGCCAAGTTTCAACAAGTCAATGCATTGGAGCAAGTAGCAGTACTGCAAAACAAAAAAATTGATGCCGGCACCCGACGACAGATTGTAGCCACTGCATTGCAACTCTGGAACAAGACTAAGAGCGACCTGTCACTTGCGAAAATAACTTATAATCGTATACTTACTTTATACAAGGACAGTGTAGTTACTTCTCAACGGAAAGACGAAGTAGAAGCTATGTATAAGGCAGCATTAGCAGCCGAACGCGCTGCTTACGAACAATATCAAATGGCAGTGGATGGTGCACAGACGGAAGACAAAGCATCTGCCGCCAGTATGGTAGATGCTGCCCGAAGTACTGTTGATGAAGTCTCAGCCTTACTGGTAGATGCCCGGTTGACTGCACCGGAAGACGGACAAATAGCCACAATCTTCCCTAAACGCGGTGAATTGGTCGCACCGGGAACTCCTATTATGAATCTGGTAGTCATGAATGACGTTCATGTTGTACTTAATGTACGCGAAGACTTAATGCCACAATTTAAAATGGGTGAAACGTTTGTTGCAGACGTACCTGCTATCGATAAAAAGAATATAGAATTTAAAATCTATTATATTAGTCCGTTAGGTAGTTTCGCAACCTGGAAATCAACCAAACAAGTTGGTAGTTATGACCTGCGCACGTTTGAGATCCACGCCCGCCCTACTCAAAAGATAAAAGATTTGCGTCCGGGAATGTCTGTATTACTGACGTTAAATTAATAAAAGAATGAGTCCATCACAAACATATTCACCCTTTCGTACCGTACTACTCCGGGAGTGGCGACGAATGACTTCGCGACGCCTTTATTTTGGTGTCTGCATCATCCTGCCATTATTCACACTCTTCTTTATGGCAACTATTTTCGGCAACGGACAAATGGAAAATATTCCTATCGGCATTATCGATCAGGATAATACCGCTACTTCCCGTAGTATTATTCGAAATATATCTGCCGTACCGACTTTTAAAGTAACAAAGTATTTCGTGAATGAAGCAGCCGCTCGGGAAGCCGTACAAAGAAAAGAAATTTATGGTTATCTTTCTATTCCTCCCAAATTTGAACAAGACGCCATTACAGGACAAGATGCAACTCTTTCCTACTACTATCATTATGCTTTATTGTCTGTAGGTGGCGAGTTAATGGCTGCATTCGAAACAGCATTGGCTCCAGTGTCACTCTCTCCTGTTGTGATGCAAGCTGTTGCTCTGGGAGTGGAACAAGATCAGATTACAACTTTCTTATTGCCAGTACGGGCAAGCAATCATCCAATATATAATCCAAGTCTGGATTACTCCGTTTATTTGAGCCAGCCATTTTTCTTTGTCTTATTTCAAATATTAATTTTATTGACTACAGTATACGCAATCGGCATTGAAATCAAGTTTCGTACAGTAACTGATTGGCTAGTTGCTGCAAAAGGGAATATGGTAACGGCGATATTAGGAAAACTGTTGCCTTATACTATTATATATATCCTGATAGGTTGGCTGGCCAATTATGTGATGTTCGGAATTCTACATATTCCCTTTCAAGGGAGTTGGTGGCTAATGAATATAATGACAATGCTTTTCATTATTGCGACACAATCATTGGGATTGTTCCTATTTTCATTATTTCCTGCCATTTCACTGATTATTAGCATAGTATCTATGGTAGGCTCTTTGGGAGCTACTTTATCCGGGGTAACTTTTCCTGTTCCCAATATGTATCCGTTGGTTCGGGATGCTTCCTATCTTTTCCCAGTCCGGCATTTCACGGAAATGATGCAGAATATGCTTTACGGGAGTGGCGGTTTTACCCAGCTTTGGCCATCGGCCATGTTTCTTTGTATTTTCCCCCTGCTCGCTTTTTCGTTGCTTCCTCATTTAAAAAGAGCCATAGAAAGTCATAAGTATGAAAACATTAAGTAAATTACAACAGTTATCATTCATCATTCAGCGTGAATTTCTGGCTATCAGTACCAGCTATGCAGTATTGTTAGTATTGATAGGAGGTATTTTTGTATACGGGTTACTCTATAATTATATGTATGCCCCTAACATTGTGACAGATGTCCCTATCGCCATAGTCGACAATTCGCACAGTGAGTTGAGCCGTAATTTTATCCGTTGGCTAGATGCTACTCCGCAAGCTGATGTTTACAGTCAGGCAATGGACTATAATGAAGCCAAAGAATGGATGAAACGAGGCAAAGTACAAGGAATACTGTATCTGCCACACGATTTTGAGGCACGGGTATTTCGTGGAGATGAATCTATTTTTTCCCTTTATGCAACAACTGATGCATTTTTGTACTTTGAAGCCTTACAAGGAGCTTCGTCACGTGTGATGTTGGCGATTAACGATAAATACCGACCCGATGAAGCTGTGTTTCTGCCCCCACAGGGATTATTGGCTGTAACTATGGCAAAACCGATCAATGTAGAAGGGACCGCACTTTATAATTATACGGAAGGATATGGCTCCTACCTGATTCCTGCCGTTATGATGATTATTATATTTCAAACTTTGCTAATGGTTATCGGTATGGTGACCGGAGAAGAATATAGTTCAGACGGAATCCGTACTTACGCTCCTTTCGGCCATACTTGGGCAGCCGCCATACGCATTGTAGCAGGAAAGACATTTGTATATTGCGGATTGTATGCTATCTTTTCTTTCTTCTTATTAGGATTGCTCCCTTATTTTTTCAGTATTCCCAATATTGGAAATGGTCTGTATATTGTGCTATTAATGATTCCTTACCTGATAGCTACTTCTTTCCTCGGACTGGCTGCTTCCCGTTATTTTACCGATTCGGAAGCACCTTTGTTAATGATAGCTTTCTTTTCAGTCGGATTGATTTTCCTTTCCGGAGTTTCTTACCCAATGGAGTTAATGCCTTGGTATTGGAAAGCGGCACATTATATTCTTCCGGCAGCTCCTGCAACACTTGCTTTTGTACAATTAAATTCAATGGGAGCAAGTATGGCTGATATACGACCAGAATACATTACTTTATGGATTCAAGTACTCGTTTATTTTATATTAAGTATATGGGTATACCAAAAAAAGCTTCAGAAAAGTCAACTTCGTTAAGTAAATAATCAACTTAGGAAACAAAAAATTTCCAAACGAAAGTTTTCTATAAGAATGTGCTACATTTTTTTGTTTTTCTCATCGCTTTTGTATAGTTTCGTAAACTATTATTTTTAAATAGCAGTTAAAAACAATTTAAAAATAAATGATTATATGAAATACATTGTATATATTTTCCTTTTGTTTCCTATTCTGGTCACGGCACAAACTTACAAATATATAGGAATAGAAAATGGATTAAGTAATCGAAGGATATTCAACATTCAGAAAGATGATCAAGGCTATATGTGGTTTCTCACCAATGAAGGAATGGATCGTTATAATGGTAAAGATATAAAGCATTATAAACTGAACAAAGATGATAATTCCGTTGCTTCCCAAATACACCTCGGTTGGTTATATGCTACTCCGGAGGCAGGTTTATGGGTGATTGGCAGAAAAGGACGTCTCTTTCAATATGAAAAGCAATATGATCGTTTTACGATAGGATATAAACTACCGGATATATCGAAAACGATTAATTATGGTTATGTAGACCACAACAATAATATTTGGTTATGCTGCAATGATTCTATTGTATTATACAATATCAAAAATGCTCATACATTTCAGTTCCCTAATATACTACACAGCAATATTACAGCCATAGAGCAGATAGATGACAATCATTTCTTTATAGCAACAGAAACAGGCGTGAGGTATGCTAAACTGGAAAACGGTGCTTTACAAATTATCCCTACCGAGACGCTTGATTATTTTCATACGCAAGTAAGTGTGTTGTATTTCCAGCAACAGCAAAAAAAATTATATATCGGCTCATTTGAGAGGGGTATTTTTGTATATGATATGCTTTCCCAAGAGATTATCCGGCCTGAAGCAGATCTTAGTGATGTGAATATAACCCGTATCAGACCATTAAATGAAACAGAACTATTAGTGGCAACCGAAGGCATGGGCGTATATAAGCTAGACATGAACAAATGCATATTAGAACGTTACATATCAGCAAATTACCAGAGCTATAATGAAATGAATGGTGACAACATCAATGACGTATTTGTTGATGAATCAAAACGAATATGGCTTGCCAATTATCCCACAGGAATTACAGTTATAGATTATCGTTATGAAAACTATCATTGGATGAAACACTCTATGGGCAACAAGCAGTCCATTGTCAATGACCAGGTGCACGCTGTCATTGAAGACAGTGATGGAGATTTATGGTTTGGTACGAGTAACGGCATTAGTCTTTACAATTCGGGAACGGGAGAATGGCATTCTTTTCTGAGTTCTTTCAATCATCAGCTAAAAGACAAAAATCATATATTCATAACTTTATGTGAGGTTTCACCCGGCATTATCTGGGCAGGAGGCTATACTTCCGGTATATACAAGATAAATAAAGCAGATTTATCCGTGGAATATTTCTCTCCTTATTTACTTTCACACATAAATATGCGCCCGGATAAATATATCCGTGATATGATAAAAGACTCAAAAGGACATATATGGTCGGGAGGATACTATAATTTAAAATGCTTTGATTTGGCAACTAACAGTGTTCGCCTATATCCGGGAGTAAGTTCTATTACAGCTATTGCCGAAAAAGATAGTCATAATATGTGGATCGGAACGGCAATGGGATTGTATTTGCTGAATAGAGACTCCGGGAAATACGAATATATTAAGTTGGAAGCCGGATCGACCTACATCAATACGCTTTATCAAGCAGATAACGGACTGCTATATGTTGGTACGAATGGAGCGGGAGTATTTATATATGATGCACAAAATAAGAAATTTGAGCATTATATAGCTAAAAATTCCGCACTTGTTTCCAACAGCATTTTTACTATTTTGCCTGAAGTTGACGGACGAATCATGATGAGTACGGAAAATGGGGTCACCAGTTTTCATACGAAGGAAAAAATATTCCATAACTGGACCAAAGGAGAAGGATTATTGCCTGCCTATTTCAATGCTTCATCCGGAGTATTACGTAAAAATAAGAACTTTGTATTTGGTAGTACGGACGGAGCTATCGAACTTCCCCAAAATGTAAAGTTCCCCGATTATGTATATACAAAGATGATATTCAGCGATTTGAATATTTCATACCAGCCTGTATATCCGGGAGAAGAAGATTCTCCATTGGAGAAAAGTATTAATGATACGGATGTGTTGGAGCTGAAATATAATCAGAATACATTCTCATTCAGAGTTTCCACTATCAACTATGATTCTCCGGGAAATGCTCTCTATGCATGGAAGTTGGATGGTTTCTTCGAAAAATGGACCGAACCGGGAGCAGCCAATCTGATTCGTTATACCAATTTGCCACCGGGAAAATATACTCTTTATGTACGTGCCATTTCAAGGGAAGAACATGATATTGTTTTTGAAGAGCGTACAATGAGAATTGTCGTTACGCACCCTTTTTGGTCTAGTTGGTGGGCAATCACTTGTTACGTGTTATTAGTAATTTTGGGATTCATCTTTATTCTACGGGTTATGAATTTAAGAAAGCAAAAGAAAATTTCAGATGAAAAGACGAGTTTCTTCATTAATACAGCTCATGACATACGTACTCCGCTAACTCTGATTAAAGCTCCTTTAGAGGAACTGCTGGATGAAGAACCTTTATCCGCCAACGGAATAACTCGTGCAAATACTGCATTAAGAAATGTGGGGACTCTTTTACGGTTAACCAACAATCTTATTAATTTTGAGCGTGCGGATGTGTATTCTTCAGAATTGTGTGTTTCCGAATATGAGTTGAACACCTATATGCACGAAGTATATGAAACTTTTTCTTCCTATGCTGCTATCAAACATATTGACTTCACCTATGAGAGTTCTTTCAGTTATTTGAATGTGTGGTTTGATAAGGAGAAAATGGATTCAATTCTAAAAAACATTTTATCAAATTCACTAAAATACACTCCGGAGAATGGTAAAGTAAGTGTTTCAGTATCCGAAAGTAATGATTCTTGGAAAGTAATAATTGAGGATACGGGCATTGGAATTCCATCCAGTGAGCAGAGTAAGTTGTTCAAGCTCCATTTCCGAGCCAGTAATGCTATTAATTCCAAAGTTACGGGTAGTGGCATCGGGCTAATGCTGGTAGGAAAATTAGTTCGTCTTCATGGTGGTAAGATTAATGTGGAAAGTATAGAACATCAAGGAACTACTGTCAGGATTGTTTTCCCGAAAAGTAATAAGCATTTTCAGAATGCGGGTTTGATTCCACCAGCCAAACCGTTGGAACAGACTCCTGAACTGACGGTTCCCAATATTTCTGCCACACCGGTGAATACCGTAGAAACAACAAACTCACAACGTATTCTAATTGTAGAAGACAATGATGAATTGCGTTCCTATCTGGTCAGTTCATTATCTTCGATGTATCACGTACAAGCTTGCGGAAATGGGCGGGAAGCACTAATTATTGCAAAAGAATTCTGGCCCGACCTTATTCTTTCAGATATCATGATGCCGGAGATGAGAGGCGATGAGCTATGTGTCGCTATAAAAAATGATATTGAGACATCACATATTCCGGTACTGCTGCTTACAGCTTTGGGAGATGAAAACAACATTCTTGACGGGATGTCAATCGGTGCAGACGCATATATTGTCAAACCTTTCAACGTGAGAATATTGAAAGCAAGTATTGCAAACTTATTGGCTAACAGGGCGTTGTTACGTAGCAGATATGCTAATCTGGATATTGATTCGGAACCTATGATACCGTCAGCAAACGGAACCACCAGTCTTGATTGGCAGTTTATATCCGCTGTAAAGAAAAGTATTGAGGAAAATATGGATAATACAGGTTTCTCTGTCGATGTACTTTGTGAGTTGCATCACATGAGCCGTACTAGTTTCTATTGTAAACTGAAGGCGTTGACAGGACAGTCTCCGACAGATCTGATTCGAATTACCCGTTTGAAACGTGCTACACAACTATTAAAAGAAGGTGGACATACTATTGCCGAAATCTCAGATATGACCGGCTTCTCTGAAAGCAAATACTTCCGGGAGGTATTCAAGAAACATTATAAGATGAGTCCGACTAAATATGCAAAAGAAGGAAGTAACTCCTCTCCTATTATAACGGAAGACAATTTATCCGATGACTAAAAAGGAGGTAACTTTCTCGTTTTAGGAAAAAGTTACCTCCTTTAATTATTCTTCGAATGAGTTATTTACATATCAGATACTTAATGAAAAGATAACCCCCGAATACTTGCAGACACATCCCGGGAATTCCAATGCGGAAATCCTGGATAGCATTATAAAAATTACCAATGTATATCCATTCTCCTAATGTACCTGCTACCTGATAGGCAAATACTACCCCTATCAGCATTATGACAGAAATACGTCTGAAGTGTTGCGCTGTCCATCCGGCAGCAATAGCCAATAATACGGATTTCAATAAAATTACAGGTAATGTGGCGGGAGCCGGCATACTAAACAGTAGAGAATTTATAGCCGGTGATAAGACGGCAGTCAGTAAACCGACTTTCCAACCATATTTATAAGCCCCAATCAGTGTAAAGAAGTAGATTGGCAGCCAAGTTATTCCTCCTTGTGGAATGAGATGAAAGAGTTTGGGAAAAAGGATGTTACCAATGATGAATAACGAGGCTGCCCAATAGGTCTTTACGTTGCTGTAATCCAACGAATAGAGTTTCACGGTTGTTGTTTCCATATCTTCATTATTTTAAAAATTCACATTAATGCCACCCATAAATGTTGCTTTTGGCATAGGATAGCCTGCATTTATTTCATATCGTTGCGCTAACAAATTCTCTCCTTTGACAAAGATATCTGCAAAATGACATATACGATAGTTGCCTCGAAGATTCCATAGAACAAAATTTTCTTGTTGCTCATGCCCCTTTGTAACGGAGGAATAAAGTCCGCTCACATATTGAAAGCCTGTTGAAATATTCCAACGACCGGAGGTATAGTCCATACCTGCATATAGTTTATGTTCAGGAGCGGCTAGAACGGGATTTTCCATGTGCAGCCAACTATAATTGGCATAGATGTTCCAATGAGAGTTAATACGATAGCCGACATTGGTTTCAATGCCCCAGTTTTCAATTTCTCCGGAGTTGATATTCAAAGGAGGCGTCAATCCATTACTCATAATAATATTGTCGCCATTGATGTAGTAAAGTTTCACTCCGTAAGACAATGCTCCTTCCAATAAACATTGAGAGTACGAGAACTCATAATTAATCATCTTTTCAGGCTCCAACTCGGGATTGGCAGGAGCAAACATATACATTTCCCGGATAGTCGGATTGCGATAGCCTTTACTTACCATTGCTTTTACTTCCGTATTTTTCGGAAAATGAAATGCCAGACCTCCTTGTGGAATCCATTCTGTACCGACATGAGAATGATGATCTACACGGACTCCTGCATCCAGAGATAACCAGCTATTTATATCCTGACGAAAGTCAATATACCCTGCAAATTCATCCATTTGCTTATCTACTCCCGATTTGCGTTCGCCCGTAGCCAGAACTTTATTCCAAGATTCCCCTCCGAAATGTTGATAATCAAATCCTGTTGTCACACGGTTACCCGTGAAAAGAGTGGCACTCTGATACCACGATATACCCAGCATCCGGTCTTTGGAATTAAAATGTGACTTTTGTGGTTCTTCTCCAGTTTTATATCCGTCGTTTATCTTATGCCGTCCCCAGTTGTAGAAAAAGCTCAAGGTACCTGAAGTCTTTTCATAATGATTCTCTAAAGCAAACGAAGTCATGCCGCGAGTGATGCGTGAATCATTGTCGAAAAGCGGAGTTTGAACCGTTCCTGGATTGGAAGCATTGAAATGCGTTACATTTATATCTCCCCATACTTTCCAGAAAGTACTAAAGTCATAGCCTAGTTTGGCATATCCTCCATATTGCTCGAACTCCATATCGGGACGATGTCCATCCGTCCGGTTGTATGAACCTGTCACGACACTGCTGAAACACCCTTTCTTCACCCGATTTGAAAATTCTGTCTGCAAAGTATTATAAGAACCATAACCTACTTGCATATTGTTCTTCACCCCTTCTTCCTGTTGTTTACGGGTAACAATATTGATAACTCCGCCCATTGCATTCGAACCATAAAGGACAGATGCAGGACCACGTAGAACCTCTACCCTTTCTGCCAGCATGGATTGGTAGGCATCTGCTATCGGATGTCCCATTAGCCCCATATATTGCGGGTGACCATCAATTAAGACTAATAGCCCCGCTGTCGGACTACCACCAATCCCCCGTAAACTCATGCCACCTGCTGCACCTGTAGACACACCATATCCCATAATACCACGACTGGTAGTAAACAACCCCGGTACTTGTTCGGTCAATAATGGCAACAAGGAAGGTTCATACCTTTTTTCTATCTGTTGTCTATTGACAATGGAAATAGTCATAGGCAAATGGCGTATATCCGTTTCATTGCGTGTTCCGGTAACTACGACCTCATCAATAACATAATTTCGTCCTACTTGCGTACTGTCTTTTCTGTTTTCTGCCATTCCCGAAATGGACAACAGACTACTGAATAGAAATAAACGAGCTGTATTCTTTCTCATACTTTAGTCTGTATTTTTACTCTTTATTTTTGATTCTTTCGAGAAAGCCACGAATCAGCTGCAAAATAGCTTCGGCCGATTCCTCTTCACTGCACATAGTTTCTACGGGACACCAGCCTGTATGGTCGCGATTCCATATAAAGGGCACTTCCTGTACAAAGTCTACTTTTACATCTGATGTCTGAAACAAGTCCATAGCGTTTGAACTGACAACATCTGTATATAACTCTTTTATACCACCTAAAATCATGAGGGCGGCAGCTCCTTTCCCAACTACTTTATCAGCAATCAGAGCTCCTTTCAGGAACTCCGGCTCCCGGGTCAGCAAATCGTATAAATCGGCTACTCCGCGTTGGGTAAAAGTGCGAATCTTTCCTTCGTTGGCTATCACACAGGAATATCCTCCTGTATGTAGTAGATTGATTAATTCTTCCATTATAAAGTCCCTTGTTTCAGTTGTTCTACAAATTGGTCTATCCGATGCAATTCTTTCGGTATATCAATATTCTGCGGACAATGTGACACACACTGATTACATCCGATACAATGACTGGCCTGTCGGAGTTTGGGCACGCTGCGATCATAACCGATAAGAAATGCCCGGCGTGCTTTCGCATAATTTTCATCTTGCCCGTTTTCAGGGACATTGCCCTCGTTGACACAACGATTATAATGTAACAGTATAGCCGGAATATCCAACCCATACGGACAGGGCATACAATATTTACAGTCATTGCAAGGAATGGTAGGGTATTTCAACATTAATTGCGCCGTTTCTTCAAGAAATTCTTTTTCTTCATCAGTAAGTGGTTCCAATGGTGAATAGGTACGGAGATTATCTTGTAAATGTTCCATATAAGTCATACCGCTTAGTACGGTCAATATATCCGGAAAAGAACCGGCAAAACGGAATGCCCACGATGCAACACTGTTTTCAGGACGGCGCTGTTTGAGTCGTGCTACTAAATTATCATTCAACTTAGACAGACGTCCGCCCAACAACGGCTCCATAATAATAGAAGGGATTCCTCTTTTAGCCAATTCACCGTACAGATATTCTGCGTCGGTATTTCGGGTATTTGTCTCTTTGGCATGTTTCCAGTCAACATAGTTTAGCTGTATCTGCACAAAGTCCCACTTTATTTCATCATGCCGGGAGAGGAGATAATCATAAACTTCAATATCCCCATGATAAGAAAATCCGAGATTCCGGATACGTCCCGCTTCACGCTCTTTAATCAGGAAGTCGAGCATACCATTGTCCAGATACCGTCCTTTAAGTGCATCCATTCCTCCCATACCGATACCATGAAGCAACATATAGTCAATATAATCTACTTGAAGCTCTGTAAATGATTTATGATACATTCTAAGTGAAGCCTCACGAGACCATGTGTCCGGCGAGAAATTGGACAGTTTGGTGGCAATAAAATATTTGTCACGCGGGTGGCGGCTTAATGCAATGCCTGTTGCCTTTTCAGAAAAACCTTGCACATAAGCCGGAGATGTATCGAAATAGTTTACTCCGTGAGCAATAGCATAATCTACTAATCCATTCACCGCGTCTTGGTCGATTACCTCACCGTTACCGTCGGGAGATGGCTTAAGAGGCCAACGCATACAACCGTATCCCAAAAGTGAAACACGGTCACCTGTTGTTGGCGAAGTACGGTAGGTCATTTTGTCAGTAGGTATTTCCCCTTCTCCCGATACACTACTTGATGAGGAAGTACCTTTAGAAGAACATCCGTATAATATGGCTGTTGATGTAGCTGCACTGATACCTACAATTTTAATAAAATCTCTTCTGTTTATGTTCTTTTTATTCTTTTCTTCCATAATCTCATCTCAATTTAGATTATATAATTCTATGCATCTGATGTCCTGTCACATAAATAGCACTGAAAGGACGGGACGGACATAGATTCTCACAAGCTCCGCAGCCAATGCATTTTTCCGCATTCACAACCGGAATTTTGGGAGAATCCGCCATATCCGGATCGGAAACTACCATTTGGATAGCACCGGTCGGACAATGACGCGCACAGTTGCCACATTCAACTCCATCGGTCAACGGTACGCAGTTTTCTTTAATCCATACGGCATGGCCGATTTGAATGGCAGACTTATCAGCAAGGCTGGTCAGATGAATAGCGTCCGTAGGACAGACCTCCGCGCATTTTGCACATTCAGGACGACAATAGCCACGTTCATAAGACATTTCCGGCTGCATCAAAGTCAACAAATTGCCAGAAGGGCGGAGTACCTGATTAGGACAAACCGAAACACATAATTGACAGGCTGTGCAATGCTGTGCAAAATTGCGCGCACTTAATGAACCGGGAGGTAAAATGGGATTTTCCCGATGGGGAATCTTCTTGTCTTCAATGGTTGCCAGTCCGCCGTCCACTTTCTTTTCCTGTGCTTTTAGTGCGGCGGTGGTTGCGAAGATAGCCGATGCAGAAAGAAAACTGCGGCGAGCATTGTCTACTTGCTCCGTAGTAACGGATTTAGCTTTGGAGGTAGTTATCATCTCAGGTTCCGCTTCTATTTCGGGGATACGTCTTGTGTATTTAATAGCCCCTTTCTTACATTTTCCCAAGCAGTTCATACAAACGACGCAACGGCTATAATCTATTTTATGCGCTTTCGCATCAATACAGGACGCCTTACAATTACGCGCACATAATCCGCATCCGTTACATTTGGAAGTATCAATCACCGGTTTGAAGATAGAATATCGGGATATGAATCCTAATACCGTACCTACCGGACAAATCGTATTACAGTAAGTCCGTCCATTACGCCATGCCAATATAATAAGTACAATTAGAGTAACCACGGCAATAACCAAAGTAGAAAAACTTTTTATCCATACGTCCACTTCATAAAAAGCATAACTGCCGGCCCGTTCGGCAAAGTATGCCAGAAGGTTGTTTCCCCACTGCCAAACCGGAGCGAACAAAGCAGAGACCATTCGCCCATACGCGCTATAAGGTGCTATCAGAATTGCCAAAGCATTCAAGCCTACAATCATTGCAATAATAAACACTGCTAAAACGCCATAGCGGAGCCATTTCATAGCCGGAGAATAACGGAAACGATTCTTTTTACGTTTGCCGGATACCCACGAAATAGCATCCTGAAATACTCCCAAAGGACAAATGACCGAACAATAAATACGCCCGAACAAGATTGTAAGTATGATAAGGAATAATACCACACCTATATTCAAGGCTAATACAGCCGGCAGGAATTGAATTTTTGCCAGCCATCCGAACCATGTATGCAATGTCCCTGTAAAGTCGAGAAATAACAGGGTGACAAGTGTAAAACACACAATCGCGGCTGTAAGTCTGATAGTACGTAACATAATTAAATTGTTTTCTTTTTATAGTAGTTTATATCTATATTACAGATTAATCAAGCACTCATTACTTTTTTTAGCATCATATACTTTATTTATACTAATAATTTATGCAGCAAATATACTCGATTTTAAATATTCGCAAAGTAGATAGATTACAGATTATTATACCAATATTACAGAATCACTGTTTATAGACGGGCTAAATCTTTTTTTGTTACCTATTATTCTTTTTTGTAAAAGCGATATCATGATATGAACATCTTATCGTCATTTTGCCTATCTTTGTGCCCCGAAGGCAAAGAACGCTCTTTTTTAATAAACTCACTATGCAGAAATTAGTCAAGAAGGAATATCAGATTCCTTTTATTCTGGTCACTTCCCTTTTCTTTCTATGGGGATTTGCACATGCTATTTTAGATGTGTTAAACAAGCATTTTCAGGATGTGATGAATATAAGCCGTGCTCATTCGGCATGGGTACAAGTCATGTTTTATCTGGGATATTTCGTCATGGCTATCCCAGCAGGACTGTTTATCAATAAATATGGCTATCGCAAAGGAGTAGTATTCGGTTTGTTGCTCTATGGTATCGGTTCTCTGCTTTTTATTCCCGGTGAATACTGGATGTCGTTTCAGTTCTTCCTTTTCTCCCTGTTTGTCATTGCCTGCGGTTTGGTATTTTTGGAAACAGCCGCCAATCCTTATATGACGGAATTAGGTGAACGGGAAACTGCCGCCAGCCGATTAAATCTGGCACAATCATTTAACGGATTGGGTTGTATCTGCGGGCCGCTTATAGGAGGTTTATTATTGTTTTCGGAAGAAGGTAGTTCGAATATCTCATTGCCATATACATTAATGGGAATCATTGTACTGGCAGTTGCTTTAGTATTTAACAAAGTCCGTTTGCCGGAGATTATCCATGAAGAAGACACGGATAAACAGGGGCAGGCACAGGGACTCTGGTCACACAAGCTTTTTATTTTTGGTATCGCAGCTTTATTCTGTTATGAAATTGCAGAAATCTCTATTAATAGTTTTTTTATTAATTATGTGGTAGATGACGGCTGGATGAACGCCCGCGATGCTTCTGTGATTCTTTCGTTCGGTGGTCTGGGGCTATTTATGTGCGGACGATTTGCCGGTAGTTGGGTGATGCGACAGATACGGGCAGAGAAAGTATTGTTCTTTTGTGCTGTCGGTACAGTCGTAACAAGTTCTTTAATTGTACTGAATCTGGGGATCATATCACTGATAGCTCTTTTCTTGGGTTACGCTTTTGAAGCAATTATGTTTCCTACTATTTTTGCACTTTCATTACGGGGACTGGGCAATCATACCAAACGTGCATCCTCTTATTTAATGATGTCTCCCATTGGAGGGGCTGTCGGCCCCTTGCTCATGGGATATGTAGCAGACCAGACTACAATGTCCTTCTCATTCATCGTTCCGTTGCTTTCATTCATAGTGGTGATGATGTATGCATGGAAAACATTGAGATAATTAACTCCGCCTGGGGCGGTATAGAATACCGAATATATTTATCAAATATCCTATCAGACATACTACGGGTGCTACTTTTATACGCAATCCGCTGAATATATCAGGGTTGTAGGCGGCAGGGGTACTCCCCTCACCGCTCATGAATAGATAACCTACTATTATTACTACCGAACCAATTAGCAGAATTATATAATTTCTTCTGCTAAATACTGTTTCTGTCTCTTTCTGTTTCATTATTTTTGATTTCATATTCTTCTTCCGTTTTAGTTTTTGTAATTCATAGTTGGAGCGAATAGCGCATATTTTTCCTCAAACCGCCGGTTGCTCTCTTTATATTTTTCTCCGTCTATCTTCTTCAAGAGTTCATTATATTGGTTCCATTGCCAGAATTTATAGATACAATCATTGCGAACCATTTCTATACGGTTTCCTTTTAATGAAAAAGCCCAGTTAATATAATCTTCCGCTTCAGCTATCAAATGTACAGCCAGAGTCACTGCTTTCGTTTTTTCACCCAAAGCAGCATAGGCCGTTGCTATATCATAAGAACCGCTTTCATGTGTTTCGGGAACATTATATCCCGGAATAACCTGTTCCGCATAAGCGAGTACTTTCTTTGCACGCTCATTATCTCCTTGCGCTATCAGTTCTTTGGCAAGTTGCGCAAAAAGCCTGCGATGATACCAACACGTGCGTAGTGTTGTTTCATCCAGATAGAGCCCCGGAGTATCCAGTCCGCCATATTTATATCTATTCATAACGTTGTCATAAAGCCTTTCCACATCTACTGCATAAAGTCTGTTTTCACCGACATCTCCCCACTTCTTATAGTCAAAAGGTGTAAAGCGGAATGCTAATCCTTCCTGTACAAAGTAATTGTCAAACTTCAGCTTACTGACACTTCCTACGGAAATTGCAAGATAAAGCGGACGTTCCCAATTACAGTTGGCAAGCATTTCCAGCATGAGTAAATCGACTTTAGTCAACATACGTATATCCGTTAAAGAAATATACAGTTTGTCCGGTATGGCATCCTTCAAGTCCTCCCCTTTCAAATGTCGTATTGTTTTGGGGAGCATGATTCCCGAACGGAGCAGCGCGTCCTTATCAATGTGGATATTTATCGTATCCGTAGGAATTACGTGAAACTCCGGTTTCTCTGAGAATACCCAATATTTCAAGATATTTTTTACCTCAAACGGGTCTTCTCCGAAGCTGTCACGGGCTTCCTCCGGGTGCTTCCGGTACAGTTCCTCAATTTGTTTTTTCAGTTCCGGACGTACGGCCACATATTCGTTGGTTCCTTCCTGATATTGATTTTTATTCCAGCTTATAGGCAGTCCGGGAGCATTATACAACGGGCATTGCTGTTGATAAATATACCAATCGGTCTGCGCATAACTTAGGTTACAAACACGTGCATCTCTGCGTACTTCTTCCGTATCCTGATTATACCATAGCGGGAACGTATCGTTATCTCCGTTACAAAAAATAATCGGATTTCCTTCATCGGGAAGAGTCATCAGATAGTTAGCCCCAAAGTCGCGACAAGTAAAACGGGCGCTCCGGTCATGGTCATCCCAGGTCTGGCTCGCCATTTGCACCGGAATCAATAAACAGATTGTCATTAACACACTGACTTGCACCGTCGAAGTTGTTTTCCGGCGAAGCATATCACATAATCCTGCCGCTCCTATCCCTATCCAGATAGCAAAAGCATAGAACGAACCGGCGTATGCGTAATCCCGTTCACGCGGCTGACCGGGAGTTTGATTCAGATAAAGCACAATAGCCAGTCCCATCATAAAGAAAAGGAAGAACAGTACACTAAACTGCTGTTTGCCTTTCTTACTGCGGTTCCATTGCCAATAGATTCCGAACAGTCCTAATAATAGCGGCAGTCCGTAAAACACATTGTGCCCTTTGTTCTGACGTAAAGATTCCGGTAACAAACTTTGGTCACCTAATCTTAAATTATCTAACCAGGAAATTCCCGTTATCCAGTTCCCATGTTCCGGTTCGCCACTCCCTTGCACATCGTTCTGCCGTCCTACAAAGTTCCATAAGAAATAGCGCCAATACATATAATTGAGCTGATAGGTAATGAAATAAGTGAGGTTTTCTTTTTGCGTGGGAGCCGCTTCGCTTCCTCCCGTCCAGTTTTTGTATGAAGCAGCCATTCGCTCATTCCACATTCGGGAAAACAACATATTCTGAGTATAGCACACATCTTCTTTATACCGGATTATTTTATATTTACCTTTTTCCTTATCCGGACGATATACAGCACTTCCCTTTGTCGTTTTTACTCTGTAATAGTCACCTTCAGGCACATATTCCGGATCGGATGCATAAGTTTTTCCATAAAGCAGAGGAGCACTTTCATACTGCTCGCGATTCAGATAACTTTTAAGTGTAAAAATGTTGTCCGGCGCATTCTCATTAAGCGGAGTATTAGCGTTGGCACGAATCAGTATCACCGCATAGGTGGTATAGCCTACGGTGAGCATAAGCAAGCAACATAAAGAAGTATGCAACATACGTTTTCGGAAACGATAAATGGCTCCGACCAGTACGAGAAATGTTAAAGTTAAAAAGACGATCAGCCCCGTATGGAAAGGAAGTCCGAACACATTGACAAAGAGCAGCTCGAACCACCCTCCCATATCAGCTATGCCAGGAATATAAACAAAAAGGATAAATACGATAAGAAGACCCGATATGACAATTGCAGCAGCTACTCCTTTAAACGATATTGCATGATACTTCTGATAATAGAAAACCAGCACAATGGCCGGGATGCAGAGCAGATTAAGCAAATGCACTCCAATTGACAGTCCAATAATATAAGCTATCAGGATAATCCAACGGTCACCATATACCGAATCCGATTCATCTTGCCAGCGAAGAATCATCCAGAAGACCAATGCCGTAAGAAAAGAAGAGAAAGCATAAACTTCACCTTCTACCGCACTGAACCAAAATGTATCACTGAATGTATATGCCAAGGCTCCGACAAATCCCGACCCCAGAATGACGATAACATCTATCGTTGATAAATTCTGCTCTTCATTTACTATCAGGGATCTTACTAACCGGGTGATGCTCCAAAAAAGAAACAGGATGCAACCGGCACTCAACAACGCATTCAGAAAATTCACCAGCCAAGACACTTGCGATGCCTCGGAAGCAAACTGGGTAAACAGGTTTCCTACGAGCATATAGAAAGGTGCACCCGGTGGATGCCCTACTTGTAACTTTTCGGCACACGAAATAAATTCGGGACAATCCCAAAAACTAGCAGTAGGTTCAATCGTCATTCCATATACAAAAGCTGCTATTAGAAAAACAATCCACCCACTAAAATCATTCCATTTTTTAAATAATAAGTTATTCATTGCTCTGTAACTTTTTTGTTTGCAAAGTTATAGAACAAGCATATAAAAGAGAAGATTCTTATCGGACGAATACGGACACTTTATACTTATAATCAGTTGATATTCAACAGCGTCACATAAACAAGCACAGACAAATGCAGACTATAATGATTTCACAATATCCTCCAACGATTCTTTAGAGTTTGCCAGCATTAATTTCTCCGTTTTTATCCTGGAGATTCTCCGGGTCAGAGTCTCAACAGTCAGTTTCATTAAATCTGCAAAACAAGTAGGCTGAACACCTTCGCGTAAAAAAGCACATACCCTCAAATCTTCTTCTGTAAGTTTCGGACTTATCTCTTTCAATTTGGATACAAGGCCATAAACGTTTTCCTGAAGTCGTAAAAGTTCCGTCCAGTCTCTTTCTGAAAAAGACGGTATTTTGGGAGACAAAGCAGTTCGTTCCTTCAACTGACGGACTTTCGAGATAACTGGAGAATTTTCATAAATATGCTGTTGAAGGGATTGATACTTTTCTTCGAGATAATTACATTGCATCGCCAATTTGTCAGATTCAACCTCTTTCATCTGCATTTCTTCCTTAAAGGTGTCCAGTTGCGAGTGTACAGACAGATGTTTCTTCCATAGCAATCCAAGCAAGAGGGACATGGCACCGAACACTCCCAAAGCGGAAGACAGAATCACGGTAGAACGGTCTTTACTGTCAATCAACATCAATTGGCTGGCATACGCTTTTCTTTCCATTTCCAGCGCTTCGTCAAAGTTGCCATATTTCTGATAATAAAGACTACATCTCCTGCAAATCTTAGTCATTTGTTCATATTCTTCTGTTTGCGCAGCTAGTCTTATTGCTTCTTTGAAATGAGTTTCAGCGTCTTTCTCCTGATTCAAATCACTTTCTACACATGCCAGATAATAATAGGCTTTTGACTTCTGAATTTCATTTCCGTATTGCTCATAATAAGACACGGCCTGACGAATCTGATGATCAGAAGAATGAGGTATATTCTTATCTTCATTGAATTGAGTACAAAGCAAATTGTATTCTGCAAGTTGCGCCTCATTCATTTGGTTCATTTGAATAGTTTCAAGAATAATGGATGCCGTATCCGGATCTTGCTCCATTAATTGAGCAGCTTTATCTAATCCTTGTTTCACATTAGTCCCCTCTGGATGACATGCGGCCAAAGAGAGGACAAATACATACAATAAAATTCGAAGATTACTCATAGTCTCAATTTTTAATCTCTACATACAAATATGCGACAAATTTATAAGATTATTGTTAGAGTAGCGAATATTTCTTCCTTCTTTTAGTAAACTCTAAACTTGATATAGTATAAAATTAATCGTCTGATAACTGTTATTCTTTCGTCTAAATTTGCTTTCTATACTTTTCTTGATAAATATCAAGGAACAGCAAGCAGTTAATTAGGAAGATAAGCTGTATCTTTGTAGCAATAAAAAATATATCATGATTAAGAACATTGTATTCGATTTTGGTGGAGTTATTGTAGACATTGACCGTGATAAAGCCGTTCAGGCATTTATCAAACTGGGATTGACGGATGCAGACAGTCGGTTGGATAAATATCATCAAACCGGAATATTTCAGGAATTGGAGGAAGGCAAACTTAGCGCTGATGAATTTAGAAAACAACTGGGAGATTTATGCGGACGAGAGCTTACTATGGAAGAAACCAAACAGGCATGGCTGGGCTTCTTCAACGAAGTAGATTTGCGCAAACTTGATTATATGTTGGAATTACGGAAGTCTTATCATGTATATATTCTTAGTAATACCAATCCTTTTGTCATGTCATGGGCTTGTAGCCCCGAATTTTCCTCAAGGAAGAAGCCATTGAATGATTATTGTAACAAGCTGTATCTATCTTATCAGGTAGGACATACAAAACCTGCACCGGAAATATTCGACTTTATGATAAAGGATTGTAATATAATTCCTTCCGAAACTTTATTTGTAGATGACGGAACTTCAAATATCCACATGGGCAAAGAGCTGGGATTCGAAACTTTCCAACCCCGGAACGGAACTGATTGGAGAGCAGAACTGACTGCTATATTAGAGGAGTAATAATTGGCCGTTATATCACTTTCTGAAAAAACATGCAACCACAAATCATACTTATCACCGGAGCATCTTCCGGGTTCGGGAAAATCACAGCGCAAATGTTATCTGAACAGGGGCACATTGTTTACGGAACAAGTAGAAAGCCTTCCGGAAACATGAACAATGTAAAAATGCTTGTTGCCGATGTCACTAATATTCTTTCTATCCACGAAGCTGTCGGACAGATTATATCAGAACAAGGACGGATTGACGTATTGATTAATAATGCCGGAATGGGTATCGGCGGCGCTTTGGAACTCGCAACAGAAGATGAAATATCCGGGCAGATGAATACTAATTTCTTCGGCGTAGTGAACATGTGCAAAGTGGTGCTGCCTTATATGCGCAAGGCACGAAGAGGAAAAATCATCAATATCAGTTCTATCGGTGGAGTAATGGGTATCCCCTATCAGGGATTTTATTCCGCTTCTAAATTTGCGGTCGAAGGATATAGTGAGGCTTTAGCCTTGGAAGTTCATCCGTTTCATATAAAAGTTTGTATTGTAGAACCGGGAGATTTCAATACCGGATTTACAGATAACCGGAATATTTCGGAAGCAACAAGAGTAAATACCGATTACAAGGAGAGTTTCCTGAAATCATTGGAAATTATAGAAAAGGAAGAACGTAACGGATGTCACCCGAAGAAGTTGGGGCATGCAATCTGTAAAATAGTAGCACGCAAAAATCCTCCCTTCCGTACGAAAGTCGGACCATGGATACAAGTCACATTCGCTAAGAGTAAGAAATGGCTGCCTGACGTTGTCATGCAATATGCTCTTCGAATATTCTATGCCATTCAATAGGCAGGTATGTGAAAATCGCCTTCTATAACTTTAATAGTTATAAAAAGCGATTTTTTATTTCTAGAAAAAACTATTCTCTCTGTTTCAGATTAGTTTTTGGGTACTAATTCCAGAAACATTGTAGTAGTCAGTAATATAGCCAATCCGATACAGACAGTTATTAATAACCAATTAATATATTTTGCTTTCGGCTTCGTATCGGCATGCAGGTTATTCAGGAAATACTCTCTGAAGAAAAGATACAAGCCGGGAATGGTTGCACTTGCCAACAAAAAGTCTTCCGGAATCTGGAAGAAATAAGTTTTGGATAATCCTATCAATGACCAGTGGCAAAGAAAAAGCACCAGAAACATATTCACTTTATGAGCAAACAGCAATAGTAGTCCGATTGTAAATACCACCACGGAACAGGGCATTACCGGAGAGGTCATTTCCGGGAAACTAAGTCCGCGGGCCAACGAAACCAGTGGGTATATAAAAGGCATTGCCAACAAGATATACGATAAGATATCATACTTATGTGTACGTTCAAAAGTTGTATATCCCGTAATAGTATCCCAAATCCAGATAATAGCCATTACTCCCCAAAACATAGCCATTACTCCATTATAGCTGCGTTCCTCACAATAAATATAATAATAGATAACTGAAATCCATGAATACAACCCTATCATGTAGAACTTCATTCCCATTTTCACACACGGACGTGGCCGGCAGATGAGCAATGCTGTCAGCACGATACCAATAAGAATAATAACTATCTGCAAAAGCCAGGTGGCTGAGTTATAATATGCGATTGTTCTCCAAAAAATCTCCATAAAAGTAGTTTAATTAATGTCTTGTTAAAGAAAAAGCCCGGTGTGGAAACAGGAACATCGGGAATGTGGCTCCTACCGCCAACATGAATATTACAGTACTGGCTATCAAGCTATTGGAGAAAAACATACCCATGAATTTATCCAGTTGCTCCGGGTCATTCATATTCTGTAAACACATAATCAGTGAAAATACCATATTATAGGCAAACTTGCCCGGAATCATCGGAAGCAATGCCGGAATATAGAGTACCGTCATTGGGCAATAGACCCTTTTTCCCAGCCATAGACTACCAAAACCTATTACCAAACCGGCAAATAAAGAAGCGGTAGCAATATCTACCCCTAAATAAGTCATCAGGCAAAAACGACATGCGTGTCCTAATGCCGCTAAAATCGCAATCATTTTAAATGCGCGCAAAGGTGGGTCGGAAATAGCTCCGAAGCCTATACCCGCCACTGCTGCAAAAAATCCATCGGAAAGAATATCGAGTGCTACCATATCAAATTAAGCTGTTTTTTACCATTAATAATGTAAAGGAAAGGCCGATCGCAATGCTGACAATCAGCAAGGACGCCTCCGTCAAGCGGGCAAATCCGGTCAGGACATATCCTTCTACCACATCAATCACACCATTAATCAAAGGCACCCCCGGAACGAGATACAGTACGCTGGTTGCCAGTGCTATTTCGGAAGTCGTATCAAATATCAAAGCTGTGGATGCACATAGGGAAGCCACGAACGCCGAAACAATAAATGTTATATAATGATTGATTTTCTTTTTCTGCATCTGTTGTTTCAGGTAAAATCCTGTAATTGTGGCTGAGAAAACAATGCCCATAGAAATCAAATCCCCTCCGAACAGTTTACAGAAAGAAGCATTGGCAAATCCTACCAGCAATAATACAAAAAGAGGATGTATCATCGGAGCGGAAACTATTTTCCTGTATTTTTCCGTCAGTTCTTCCAACGAGAGGCGATTGTCCACGGCTTCCCAACTCAATGCACTTAATTCCGAGTTATGTTCAAAACTAATAGGATGTGCAGGAATGTCTATAACCTCGTTGCAAGCCTCATTGGTTTGTTTGTCAATAATCGTAAGAATGATGTTTTTATGAAATACTCCTAATTTTACGTCTAGCCCGAAAGCCTCACCGATACGTTTGGAATTACGGACAACCCGCGAAGTATGTACTCCGGCTCCCATTAGGTGGGCAGAATATTCGGCAATGAATTTTCCTTTTGATAATAAAGATTCGCTTGTCTTCATGCATGTGGTATTTTTAAATCGGCTGCAAAAGTACAAAAAAGAGTCATAGCAGAAGCCTTATTCTTGAATATTTTCTCATTAAATATCCGAAAACAAAAACACAGCCTTTCACAGAGCTAAAAAATAAGCTACTGTGAAAGACTGTATCAATCCTTTGATTAGCAATAAAAATAAATCGTCTTCCTTAGATGGAATAACGGGAACCAACACGCCTGCCTCTTTTAATTCATTAATCTTCTGTTTCACTTCCGGTGAAAGTTCCACCGGATCGGGATTCATCGGACGGATTCAAGAATTGTTCGCGAAGCGAATGTATTTGTTGAGTACCGGAAGGACATATAACAGTCCATACCAATAAAGAAAATACAAATATTCGATGTTTCAGTCGGCTTTCCATTCCAATCTATATTTTTACTAAAATAAAGACGGAAATCCGGCCGTTTTGTACTCACTATCCTCTACTTCTGAGTAAAATAAATAAAAAGTTATTTTATATTTTTAACCGCCTCCTCAATTCTAGATCGCAAATTCGGATTACTCGGACGTGCCGAACTACCAAAATCAATAATCTGTCCTTTTCTGTTTATCAAGATATAATATGGCATATCATGCACATTCCATTGGTTACAAATCTTCTGATAATTTTCTTTTCCAAAAAAATCATTTGCATAAATACATTCAATTCCCCGGTTCCTCAATGAATACTTATCCAGGCACTCCTCCCACTCCTCTTTCGGTTCGCTGCCACATATAGAATATATGACCAAATCTTTTGTGGAATACTTACTGCGTAACTGCTTCAACGGTTCCATCTCCGTTAAACAAGGAGGACACCACTTAACCCAAAAATCAAAATAGATCACTTTTCCGCGATCTTTCTCGAGCATTTCATAAATAGGTTCCATAAATGACATAGACGTTTTTTGACTTGCATTTTCATGAAATACCCCATACAATAAATTATCGGAAACCGATTGAGGATTTTCCAAATATGACTTAGTCCGATTATATATTTGGGTAATCTGTGCACGTAAATGCGGCATCTTCACTATTGAATCAAACTGTGCGTGTCGTTTTGCTAAAGCAAGTGTATCATTAGCCGTCAAACAATTAGCCATCATCTTTGTATACAAATACTGATTCAATGTGTTCTCCCCAATTAGAGACATCATATCCTCTATCTTCGGATATTTCCTATTTTTCAAAGCCATTCCAAATAAAATATAGTTTTCTACACTTTCAGCAATATCAAATAAACGTGCTGATAGTATGCCTTTATGGTAAAGCCCGTTAATTTCAGGCAACAACGCATGATAGCGCTCCAACTCCTTACCAGTTTCATCTTGGATGTGAGAAGCATAAAGTAGCAAAGCGTAATAATAATCCTGTTTCAATAGTTCTTCTGTGAGAAATTCAACTTCTTCTGACGGCTTATATTTTTGTATATACTCTTGCCTACGTTCCAAACGAAGATTATACTCCCTTTTAAGTTCTGTTTCAAAATCATTATTATTCAAATTAGATCCTATACTATAATTCTGTATATAGTAATAAGCATTCTCAGTAAAAGCCAATATTTCTTGGTTTAATTTTTCAGCATCACCCGTTACTTTGGGATGAAACATATCCTTAAAATCAATCTCTACGTATACACTATCCCCCGGGTGCACATACAAATGTTCGGCATAATTACGAATAGAAATCTCCCTTATTTTTGCAAAAATAGGAAAACGGAAAGAGAATGATCCATCCTTTTGGATAGGTGCACAGTACTGATTCTCCATTTTTCTAAAAAAAGGAATAATAAGAGTCAAATCTTTTTCATTAGGATAAAAATCCCGGTTCAGCACCTTGCCTGTAACAATCACTTCTTCAGCGTATTCTTCAGGTAAAGAATAGCTTTCCTCCGCTTGTTCAGAAAGTTCAGGCTGAAAATTACTTTGTGTTTTTGAACGGCAACCAAATAACAGCAAAGAAGCTATTATCAGAAAAGAAAAAAGATGTTTCATCATGTGTGAGTAGTATTATAACGTTTCGGTAATCAGAATATATAAAGCAGAACAAAGATAATGATTATTATCTTTGTTCTGCTTTATTTGTATGACTTTTAAGATTAAATATCATGTCAGGTGTCAGCACCTTTTTTATTTATTTCATATATTTGCGAATTACTATTTTTAATTTTATGCAAACTTATATCGAAACATCCCGATTGATCCTTCGCGATTGGAAAGAGGAAGACATTCCTCTTTTTGCCCTCATGAACGCTGACCCTCACGTCATGGAGTACTTTCTCCAACCATTAACTCCGGAAGAATCACTCAATTTTTATCATCGTATCCAAAAGGAATTTCAAACCTGCGGCTTCGGTTTGTATGCCGTAGAACGCAAAGAAGACCATGCTTTTATGGGCTATACCGGGCTGCATCAGATAACATTCGATGTAGATTTTGCACCGGGTATAGAAATCGGCTGGCGGCTGGCACATGAGTATTGGGGACATGGCTATGCCCCTGAAGCAGCAACAGCTTGTCTGGAATATACTCGTAAACAACCGGACATTACAGAACTGTATTCATTTACTTCCCTGCCGAATCTCCGTTCGGAACGTGTAATGCAGAAGATAGGTATGACACGAATGAAAGAGTTCGACCATCCGCTTGTTCCTGCTGACCATCCATTATGCAAACACGTGTTATATCATATCAAAACAGGATGAAAGCATTATCCGGAAGATTTGTATTCCTTTTAAAACGATTAACACACCAACCGTGACGGGTGAAGGTGGATGAAGAAGACAATCCGGCAATTATATTGGTAAAACAAAAGAAATAAAGGTAAACATAGAAACTATTGACTTTGCTCTTTTTATTTTGTATATTTGTCCGAAAGAACCAACTGGAACAAGAATGAGATATACAAAAATAAAGACATAAAGATAGACTTTGAAGGCATAGATATATGTCCGTAAGAATAGAAACGGGGCAAAATCTGTAGAGATTTTACCCCGTTTTGTTTAATATATTCAGTTTCATTTACTAAATAACCCTGAATATCATTTATTATAAACGTGAGACCCGTTTATAATAAACTGTTCCATTATTTATTAAAAACACAAAATGAGTTTATTAGCATCTTGTATAAGAAAAAGAAAACTGTTTAAGAGTAGAAAAGACAGCAATGGGACATACACAAATATATCTATACATTGAAGACAATAAACGACCTTTACAACTAATTTTCTTTTTCACTTATTACTCATTTAGTGCCTCTCAACAATAGAGATAATATCACTATTGTTCACCTATTCGTATTTTATTCTTCAGTAAAGTTTCTGGTTCACCAATTCGTCAAAGAGCCTTGCATATTTCTCTGCGACTGCTTCTGCGAACTTTTTACCTTTTTCGGCAGAGGCTCCACGCGGATCACCTACCCCGGTATCTTTCGATACTTTTCCCCAGTTTCTGGGAATCCATGCTACTTTTTCATTCAAAGACTGCACGGCAAAGGTTTTATATTCTCCACTTCCTGCTTCTTCAAGATTGACCAGTTCGGGATGATAGTGCATCATTACAGATGTCTCGACTTCATCTGCATGGTCACCCGGATTTTCAAAATAGTCCTTAACCTTTAATACGGTATACCATTCACTTGATGCAATCAGAAAGTCAGGATAGTCTACCGATAAATCACGAATCATACTTTTAAAAGTATTGCCACCATGCCCGTTGATAATTACTAATTTCCGGATACCTTGAACATAAAGGGAAGAAACAATATCCGTCAGTATTGCTTTCTGAGTTTCATAACGCGTATGGATACAAAACGGAAGTTCCCGTTGTCCCGGATTTTGCGACCCCATGCCGATAGGTGGCATGACCATACAATTTACCCCATATTTCTGTTTGGCTATCAAAGCGGCAGAAACCGCTACATCATGAGAAAGGATACAATCCGTCATATAGGGCAAATGCAGATTATGAGGTTCGGTAGCCCCCCACGGTAACGCTACAATATCATATCTCCCATCTTTTACTTCTCCATAACAAGATATGGATAAATCAACTTTTCTATTCATATACCTTATTTATTTCTGATGATTATACTATTTCATTTTTACTATCACTTCTCTCTTTTTTTATCAGACTATACTTCTTGAAGCAAAAATAGGAATTGTTTGGAGATTCTATAGCTAATCAAGGACTAAATTCACTAACTAATTAACAAATATATTACAAGCGATAGGTAACCGTTCTTTCTTCGGAAGAGTCAATTCAAAGACGCCAGATACCTTCTAAGACTTTCTCTACGGTTCCTATATTCGCTTTGGGTTGGCGGCGGCTCTTGATTGTCAGATATCCCTTGCCTTCCGTTGCTTTTACTTCCTTCGTTTTATTATCCACGTGTTGCAATCTCAAAATTACGGAAACCGTGAGAAATTTCCGGAGAATAGATTTTTAGCCAATAATACTCTTTATATAATCCGTAGGGCATACATGATAGAAATCCTTAAATTTCTTCCTAAAATATTGGACATCACAATATCCCAACATACCTGCTATTTCCGAAATATTAAATTGTTGGGAAGCCAACAATTTAAGTGCTTTATCCATTTTGAATGAATAGATGTAATCTTCCGGTGACATACCTATAATATCCTTTATCTTACTGTAAAAAGCAGTACGACTCATCCCTATATCAACACAAAGTTTATCAATCCTATATTTCTCCGTTGAGAGATTCTTTTTCCAATATTTCATTGACTTTATTCATAAATAACAAATCTGTGTTTTCCATTTCCTGCCTCATAGGCACCAAAGGGAAAATGGCATCAGATAAAAAGTTTTTTATTCGTTCACGCAACGCTATACGATTCTCAATAAGCATGCAAATATCCGCCCTGAACTTACAGATACTCTCTGTACGCAATTTCAACCGATCTGCTCCACATCCTAAATGAGAAAGATAGCTTTCATTATCAAAAGACCTTATCAGCAGAACGACTGGTATCTCTCCCATTGTTTTATCTGCTTTAACTTGAAAACAGAGCGAATCGCCACTTATGCCGTTTACATTATCATCAATAATGATTGTGTCAGGAATTTGCCGGATGATAGTATGTATTATCAAATCAGGATCTTCAAGAATGGAAATCTGATAGTATCTCGACAAAGACTTTCTCAAATAATCACTGAACGGTTTATCCTTCATTACTAATAAGATATGAGGAGCATCCTTTGCTTTCAAATCTTGTTTTTCATCCTTATGAATTCGAGAGGATTTTATAACGGGACATTCTTGATTCTGGCAATGACAGTCCGTCGGGATAACAATCCTGAAAGTGGCGAATTTGCCGTGTCCGTAGCCAATCATTTTCCCTCCATGCAAACGAATGATTTTTCTGACAGTCCTCAAACCACTATATCCATATACAGGAAACAGAGCGGAAATAAAGGAAAATAAACTTTCAGCTTTATTCTCCGTTACGGTATTATTGCTGATATGTAATTCCCATGCATCCATTGTATGCGTTACGCTAATTGATATGCAACAACCCGAATTTGTTATCAAGATTATCTTGTATAAAAGATACTGAAGTGCGGCTGTCATTATGTTCTCATTTATCCTGCAACTGACGCAATCCGAACATTCGTTGACCTTCAATTTCACTTGACGGATGTTTGCGTATGGCCGACATTGATTAACAATGGAAGTGATATAAGTGGAAAGTTCAAAATCGACAGTAGCTGTCTTAGGCTTAATACTACCTTCAATCTTATCAAGCGTCATAACATTCTGATTACAGTCTATTATACGTTCAGCATATTTCAAGACTTCCTCTATTTTCAGAGAAACCGGTTCAGACAGACTAGCAGTTTTAATATCTTCCAACTGATTTCGTAATAATGTCAAGGGTGTATGTATCGAATGAAGCATATTCATTGCAATCTTATATTTTTCATGAGATTGAAACCGGACATTATACTCTGCCGCAAGATAGGCAAGTAGGCAAATAAATAGTCCAATACCAAGTCCCCCTACGGGAATTACATATCCAAGCAGAGACAAATCAGACAAAATTACATCAATAGTCTGTTTACTGCCCACAAAATCTGCTCCCTCCTTTAAAGGAAGTAAAAGCTGAAAACTAAATAATAAATTCAGGAAACAATCATTCATACTAATATCAGATTAATTTAATTAATATTTTACACTTTCAGTAAAACACGTCTGATGATTCTTTGACGTATTAAAATCCGATGCAAGTATAAACTTTTCGATACCGGTTTACGAGGTGGTTTCTGACAAAAACAAAGGGTGTTTTCTATCTAAAATGGTAACATTTTCATTTATTACTCTAATATAAGCAAATGTAAATGTAAAGCTACATTTTTATCCGATTTACATACAATAATATATATTTTTACTATGAAATTAATCAATAGAAAGCATACAGGTACAAAACAAAAACGGGCAAATATGCAATACATCACGCATATTTACCCGCATCCTATTATAATCGAGAATTCCTATTTTCTGGAAATAGAATCTTTCCTGCCTTGTTTATTTAGAATAGTTGGATTTCCTTTATATTCAATATCTCCGCTACCGCTAACTTTTGCATCCAACTGTTTAGAAGCATAACAAGAGATATCGCCGGAACCTGAAACAGTGGCAATCACTTCAGTAGCCGCCAACTTATCAGCACTGATGTCACCGGAGCCGTTTACAGTCAATGCAGCCCATTTCGCAGTGCCTTTGATATTCACATCTCCCGAACCGCTGACTATCGTTTTTACAGTAGTGCCCTTCACATTTTTCACATCGATATCTCCACTCCCTTTTATATAAGCAGAAAGATTAGTATATTGCAGATTCTCCGCTTCAATATCTCCGGAACCGGTTATGTTCAGAGTCAAATCAACACCTTTAATAGTACCCTTCAGATATACATCTGCCGAACCTTTAATATCTACTTCATCTAATGAAGGAGAAGAAGCAATCACTTTCAAACGACGTTCTCCACTAAGAATCTTAACCCCCTTCTTGATATTCACCTGCAACACTCCATTCGCAGTAGACACTTCCAGCAAATCGACCAAATTGTCCGAACCATATATAGAGATCTCTGTTTTAGAGCCACTACTCTGTCGATATTCAACATCAGTACTGCCTAGCACCTTGATTGAGCTAAAATTGCTTACGTTATTCAACTCCTTTGTAATATACTTCTTACTGGGAGTTACGGTCTGTGCCTGCATTCCTGTTATAAACAAGAACATCAGTACTGCCAACATAGATGTAACCTTTAAACTTTTCATAATTTTTTTCGTTAAATGTTCTAACGACAAATATAAGAAGTATATTTCAATTTACAAGAAAAGAACGAATATAACTTTGCCAACCTTCCGGATCAATGCGGAACAATAATGGTCCAATAATTAAACTATACATTTTAGTTATTTGTTTATAATGAATAGATAAGTACACATTATTGTATTTACACTTCCAACGTATTTTCACCTATGCATAGTAAGTCCTTTTCAGCCGGATATTGAAATTCGTTTTTATGCCCGATAACTTTTAATTATTTCTACACCTTATTGCCTGTAGTATTCATGCACAAGAAAAGTAACCACCTGTGCAGGAATATAAACTCTGGTACGATCGCCCGGCACAAGTATGGACCGAAGCATTACCATTGGGAAACGGCCGTTTAGGGGCCATGGTATATGGAATAGAATCACCCGCTCGTTTGGACAAAAAGGAGCGGGCGATTCTTTGCATTTATCCTTTTTATATTTTACATTTGCCAGTAAAAAAGAAATTATGGCAGATAATTATATAGAAAGACAGCAGGAACAATATGAAGCCAGAAAAGCAGCTTGGAAACAAGCACAGAAGTATGGTAAAAAGAAAACCGGAACAACGCATCAGGTGAGAACGGGACAAGCTGACAAGATACCTTCCGATGCAAACAGACGGAAAAGAAGAGTTTTCGTAACAGGCGGAGCGGAAGGAATAGGCAAAGCAATCGTAGAAGCATTTTCTCAAGCGGATTGCCTGGTCGCTTTCTGTGATACGAATGATGCATCCGGTCAACAAACTGCAAAAGAAACAGGAAGCATATTCCACAAGGTTGATGTAAGCAATAAAGAGTCGTTGGAGAATTGTGTCCTGCAAATTCTGAAGGAATGGGGCGATCTTGATATCATTATTAATAATGTAGGCATTAGCAACTTTTCTCCTATCACGGAAACAAGTATAGAGGATTTCGACAAGATTCTCTCTGTCAACCTGCGTCCTGTATTTATCACTTCACGATTACTTGCCATTCATCGTAAAGCCCTTTCCTTTCCCAATCCTTACGGAAGAATTATCAATATCTGTTCCACCCGTTATCTGATGAGCGAGCCCGGAAGTGAAGGTTATGCCGCCTCAAAAGGTGGTATCTATTCTTTAACCCATGCATTAGCCTCATCATTATCCGAATGGCACATTACGGTAAACTCTATTGCACCGGGGTGGATACAGACACATGACTACAACCAGCTCCGCCCGGAAGACCATTCACAACACCCTTCCCGGCGAGTGGGCAAACCGGAAGACATTGCCCGTATGTGCTTATTTCTTTGCGAGGAAAACAATGACTTCATCAACGGAGAGAACATAACCATTGACGGAGGAATGACGAAAAAGATGATTTATGTGGAATAAGTCTATCCTTCTTGGGATGTCACGCCAATGCGATCTAATGCATTTCGAGTAATCTCAATCCCCGTCTCTACAATGGACTCTGCATGATGAAACTCCAGCATATCATAAGCATTGCCGGACATCCGTATTAATATGTCCGGCTGACAGCGTTCTATCTGATAACGAGTAATTTGTTGCATCATCATTCTTGAAGATTCTGTCAACAGATTATAAGGACTCATCTTCTTTCTCTTTCCGCAATCAACCGGTGCATTCACATCGACTGCTATCAAAATATCTCCTTCGGTGCGATGTACATGATTGAGCGGGAGGGGATTCAAGATCCCCCCGTCAATCAATACCATGCCGTCTTTCCGCAAAGGGCGGAAAAGCATTGGTATGGAAATGGATGCGCGGATAGCCTCATGTAAGCTGCCACTATCGAATCTCACCTCCTGATCACAAACAATATTGGTGGCCATGGCAACATAAGGAATCGGCAAGTCCTCGATGTTCATATCGGGGATTATCTCCTTTAACTCTTTGATGAAGCGATCTCCTTTCACCAGTCCGTCCCGACTTAATGTGAGGTCTGCCAGTTCCCACATCTTGCGCTTATCCCAGCTATACAGCCATTCTTTGCATTCTTCCAGTTTTCCCGAAGCATACATCGCTCCCACCATTGCTCCCATTGAACTTCCGGCAATAGAAGTTATTTCATAATTGTGACGTAATAATTCTTCTATGACTCCAATATGTGCAATACCACGCGCACCACCCATAGAAAGGACTAATGCTACTTTCTGTTTTCCCATAATAAATCCATTTTCTACAAAGGAAACAAATTCCGGAGAAAAAAGTCGGTTAGAAACATATAATTATCGCAAATTACTATTCGCCTTGCAGCATTCCACTGTTTACCCCAGGGATTAGGCACTTTTATCCCGGGAGTTATCTACAACGAACCCATAGTGACGCTGTTCCAGCTATATAGAGACACTATACCCGACACATACCGTCACTCTTTTTTATCGGGAACAACAATCAATATAAATGTAATAAAAAATGGGCTGCCGAACCCTGAAAAGTCCGACAGCCCTGTCAACCCAAAAACGATACCTATGAAACACTGTGTGTTACTTTAAATCAAATAATATACGTTGACTATGAACCAGTTCATCATGCGTGATACGGTATTGATTGAATTTCTTTCCGTTCAATAACACCTTGTTAATATATAAAGTTCCCGGTTGAGTGCGATTGCTTTCTATCACTAATTCTTTTTCCTTATACCATTTCGGATCTAAACGAATAGTCACTTTATTGAATACAGGAGTCGTTAATGTATATTCCGGCAATCCGGGACAATCGGGATAAAAACCAATCATATTAAAAATAGCCCATGCAGACATTGTCCCTGTATCATCATTACCGGGAATACCATTCGGCTTCGTTGTAAAGTACTTATCCAACAGCCGTTGTGTTTCTTTCTGCGTGCGCCATTCCTCTCCTCTAAAATAAGAGAATAAATGAGCATAGGCAATATCCGGTTCATTGGCCGGGTCATAAAGACCTTCGTCAAAAACCATTTGCAGTTTTTTGATAAAGGGGTTCTTTCCTCCCATTAACTTGGCAAGTCCATAAACATCATGTGGCACATAGAATGAATAATTCCATGCACTACCTTCATGGAAACCGGGATTCGGTTCAAAATTCTCCCCTTGTCTGGGATTAAACGGACTGTAAAAAGTGCCGTCAGGAAGAATCGGACGGAAAGTACCGAACTCTTTGCTATAATAATGCTTATAACCTAAAGAACGTTTATAAAACATTTCCGCATCCTTTTTCTTTCCCAAAGCTTCCGCAAAGCGAGACAACGCAAAATCTGCAATATAATATTCCAATGCATGAGATACCGAGTTATCATACTGCTCACGAAGCGGTACATAGCCTTTGGACATATAATCATCATTATCCGGACGCATCAGATTCTTTGCTCCCGGCAATGTAGCCGACTTATACATCGCTTCATAAGCCAAATCAACGTCAAAATCACGTAATCCTTTCATCCATGTATCTACGATAACCGGAATACTCGGATCACCTTCCATAGTCAATGTCTCTCTTCCATACAATTCCCATTTGGGCAGCCACCCATGTTCCCGATACATATCAAGCATAGTACGTACCATTTCCATTTGGCGTTCCGGATAGACCAATGTCAGCAACTGATGAACATTGCGATAGGTATCCCAGAGAGAAAACACTGTATAGCGGTCTCCCTTTGTCGTCATAATCTTATCACTCTCCATTGCCGGATATTCTCCGTTGACATCCTGTAATATATTCGGATGAATCAGCAAATGATATAGTGCCGTATAGAAAACAGTCTTCTGAGCATCAGTACCTCCTTCTACAGTAATTCTCGACAAATCGTCATTCCATTTTGCCCGAGCCTCTGCATGAATCTGTTCAAAGTTCCTACCCTCCTGTTCACGATCCAGATTCAGCCGGGCATTCTCTATACTGACAAACGAAACGCCCATTTGCACTTCTACCTGTTCGCCTTCCTCCGTATCGAACGAAAAATAAGTACCAACATCATCTCCTGCTATCTCTTTTCCATAGCGGGTATAAAGTTTATATTTTCCCTGGTCCGGATCCCATTCTGCCTCTACACCAGTCATAGGTCTCTGTTTCTTCCAATACCCTGTTGTTACAGGTGTTTTCTTTACCCGCATCACAAAATAAATAGGAAATACAGCTTGAGGATTATAACAGAATGTACCAAGCAGCTTCATTCCCTCAACTTCGCAATCGCTTACACGGCGAAGCATAGCACCACTTTCATTTGTCAGTCCCTCTCCCAGATTTAGTAGTATATGGCTCTTACCTTTAGGGAAAGTAAAACGGGCGATACTTGTACGTGGAGTAGCCGAAACCTCTGTTTTTACATTATACTTTGTCAGATAGTTGGAATAATAACCGGGTGAAGCCTGTTCATCCTTATACTTACTTCCATACTCCTTATAGTCTACATTCAACTCTCCGGTAGTAGGCATCAGCAACAAAGAACCTAATTCAGGACATCCGACTCCACTTAAATTAACATGAGCATATCCGGTAAAGAAGCAGTTGGTATGCTCATAAGGTGTGGACCACCAGCGGGCATCTTTATCGTATTTATTTTCTGAAGATCCCATTACATTGAAAGGAACCACAGACATCATCCCGTTCGGGCAAATTGCTCCCGGATTGGTAGTGCCAAAATTTGTTGTCCCGATAAAAGGATCAACATAATCTATCAAAAGACTTTTCTTCTCAGCAGGGGAGCTTCCTCCCTCTCCCCCATAAACGGGAAGAAGGATGAAAGCTAATGTGTAAGTTAATAGAATACGTTTCATATCTTATTAAATGATACTTGTCCGTTTAGTAAAATCAATAATCTCCTGAATATATCCGAAAGCCATACCCACAACGGTATCCGCCGCACCATAATAAACGGCTACACGTTCACCGTCCTGTAAAGCTGCACAAGGAAATACCACATTAGGGACATCCCCTTGAAGTTCATAAGGAGCAGCAGGGCCAAGCAGGTATTCGCGAGTACGATAAAGTACCTTTTCCGGATGATTTTTATCAAGTATGGCAGCCCCCATCGCATAGCGGAAACCATTACAAGTAGTAATAACCCCATGATAAAAGAGTAACCAGCCCTCATCTGTAAGGAAAGGAACAGAACCTGCACCGATCTTTGTGCATTGCCATGCACTTTCAGGGAATGGAGTTACTTTCATTACGCAACGATGCTCTCCCCAATATTTCATATCCGGACTGAAACTGATATATATATCACCAAACGGAGTATGACCGTTATCACTAGGACGACTCAACATTGCATATTTGCCGCCTATCTTTTGCGGAAAAAGAACGCCATTACGATTGAAAGGTAAGAAAGCATTCTCACATTGAAAAAATTCTTCAAAATCAAAAGTATAAGCGATACCGATTGTAGGACCATGGTAACCGTTGCACCAAGTTATCCAATAACGGTCTTCAATCCATGTGACACGAGGGTCATATTTATACTCCGATTCAATCATTTCTGTATTACCGGCCTTGAATTTTATAGGTTCATGGCTGATATCCCAATGAATACCGTCTTTGCTGAATCCTGTAAAGATATTCATCTGCACAGCTTTATTATCACAACGGAATACCCCTGCAAACCCCTCCTTAAAAGGTACGACCGCACTGTTGAAAATACTGTTAGATGAGGGAATATGATAACGTCCTATAACCGGATTTTGTGAATAGCGCCACATAACGTCTGTACATCCGGACGGACGGTCTTCCCAAGGCATTTGAATCTTACTCATAATCATTAAATTTTTATGTTATTTATTTTTTTGAATCATCATAAGTGAATGGTATAAAATAGGTAATCAGAAAAGCCGGAATTGTAGCAATCAAAACATAGATGAAGAAATCCCGATATCCTAATAAATCACTGAAATAGCCACTAACCATGCCCGGAAGCATTACTCCCAAGTTCATAATTCCGGATGCAAATGCATAATGCGACATTTGATGTTTCCCCGGAGCTATCTGTTGCATCATAAACAGTGTCAAACCGACAAAGCCAAAACCATAACCAAAATATTCCATAGTAATACAGGTTCCTATCAGATAAACATTGGTTGGTTGAGTTACAGCCAGAAAAGTATAGGCCACAAACGGAAGATTAAAAATACAACAAAGTGTAAAAAGTGTCCGTTTTAACCCGAACTTAGAGACATAGATACCTGCCAGCAAAGAGCCGAGCACAAAAGCTGCCGAACCAAAAACTCCATTTAACGTACCTATCTCTTTTAAAGACAATCCCAATCCGCCAACTTCTCTTGAAGCACGTAAGAAAAGTGGAGCTATCTTCATAATAAATCCTTCCGCCAAACGATATAATATAATAAAGCAGATATAGTAAAAAATATGCTTTTTAGTAAAGAAATTAGCAATTACCGCTACTAACTCCCGCCCTACTTCTGAGGTCGTCTTTTTTGTTGTAGACGGTATCTGATTAGACGGCAACATCCTTATATGATAGAGACCTATTAATACCATTATTGCCGCAATCACAGCAAAAATAATCATCCATGCATAAGAATATGCTCCTTTATTTGCTTCTAAAGAAGCCCCTTCTATTGCCCCAAAGTATTCTGCCAGTGCTCCCGCCATAGCAACTAATCCTCCGTTAGCTACCAACTTAGCAACATTATAAAATGCACCTTGCACTCCAATATATTTTGCCTGTTCTTCTTTATTCAGTTCAGCCATATATACACCGTCACAAGCTATGTCATGGGTAGCCCCACTAAAAGCAATAACAGCCATTGTAGAAATGCTAATAGCAAAAAAGTAATCGAAAAATAAAGAAAAAGCCACTATCCCAAATAATACCCCACTCAACAACTCTGTCACTAATACGAAAAACTTTTTCGTCCGATACATCTCAAGAAAAGGACTCCACAGGAATTTCAGTGTCCAAGGCATCATAATAAGAGAAGTCCAAAATGCTATTTGCGTATCTGAAATCCCTAAATCCTTGAACATAAATACAGAAACCAGATTAATAGCAATAAAGGGAATCCCCATTGCAAAGTAAGCGGTAGGCACCCAGTAAACCGGGTTGATAGTTTTCTGTTGAGAAACTGTTTTATTCTGCTGCATAAATCATAGTATATAGATGAAAAAAAATCTAATCCATTTATATATAATACAACTAAAAGAGGAAAACTACTAACGCCTCTCCTCTATTTTTTATTTTATTATCACTCTGTCTACTAATGATGATATAGTCAACAGCACAAATATACTAAGGAAAAATCTTTTTATCATGTTTTTATTTCGTTTCTTCTACTACTTTCATTATTTTTGTCTTATATAACACCCAATCATTAAATAATGAGTGAACTCTTAGTCTATAAAGCCTCCGCCGGTTCAGGTAAAACATTTACCCTGGCCGTGGAATATATCAAACTATTAATTCTAAACCCGCGAGCCTATCGTCAGATTCTTGCCGTAACCTTCACTAATAAGGCGACAGCAGAAATGAAAGAACGTATTCTTAGTCAGCTGTACGGTATTCAGACAGGAGACAAAGGATCCGAAGCCTATCTCAACCGTATCAAAGAAGAAACGGGAAAAACAGAGCAGGAAATACGGGAAGCAGCAAGCATTGCCCTTGGTTATATGTTACACGACTACAGTCGGTTTCGGGTAGAAACAATAGATTCTTTTTTCCAGTCTGTTATGCGCAATCTGGCTCGCGAACTGGAATTAAGCCCTAACCTGAATATCGAACTGAACAATACGGAAGTGCTTAGTGAAGCGGTAGACAGTATGATTGAGAAATTAGGCCCTACCTCTCCTGTCCTCGCATGGCTACTGGATTATATCAATGAGCGGATTGCAGACGACAAACGTTGGAACGTATCGGACGAAGTCAAGAATTTCGGCCGTAATATATTCGATGAAGGATATATAGAAAAAGGAGAAGGACTCCGTCATCGGCTACGCAATCCGGATACCATTAAAGAATACCGTAAACAGTTGAAAGCACTGGAGACTGAGATTTTGGAACAAATGAAGGGATTCTATGATCAGTTTGAAGGAGAATTAGACGGACATGCGTTAACTGCTGACGATCTGAAAAACGGTTCACGAGGAATCGGAAGTTATTTCCGTAAGCTCAACAACGGTATTTTAGGTAACGATGTTCGCAATGTTACAGTAGAAAAGTGTCTGGAAGATGCCAAAAACTGGGCTACAAAAACGTCTCCACGCTATGCAGACATTATTGCTTTAGCCAATTCCAGCCTTATGCAGATTTTGGAAGATGCAGAAAAGTTACGATCAAAAAATAACCTGTTACTGAATAGTTGCCGACTGTCTTTGCAGCATCTCAACAAAGTACAACTTCTCGCCAATATCGACGAAGAAGTACGCGAGTTAAACCGGGAAAATAATCGGTTCCTACTCTCAGACACCAATGCCCTGCTCCACCAATTAGTAAAAGACGGTGATTCCTCTTTCGTATTCGAAAAGATAGGAACGAACATCCGCAATGTTATGATTGACGAGTTTCAGGATACCAGCCGGATGCAATGGGGTAATTTCAAACTGTTATTGCTCGAAGGATTATCCCAGGGAGCCGACAGCTTGATTGTAGGAGATGTCAAACAGTCAATCTACCGTTGGCGTAATGGCGACTGGGGAATCCTCAACGGGTTAAATGACCATATCGACCACTTCCCGATTCGCGTCAAAACACTGGCAACCAACCGGAGAAGTGAAACGAACATCATCCGGTTTAACAATCATATATTTACGGCCGCTACTGATTATTTGAATGGAGTTTATAAAAAACAGCTCAACAAAGATTGTCAAGATCTGCAAAAGGCATATGCAGACGTCGTACAAGAATCTCCCTTAAACACCCAAAAAGGTTATGTCAAAGCCTCTTTCCTCGAACCGGACGAAGAACATGACTATACCGAACAGACACTTATCAGCCTGGGAGAAGAAGTCGAACATCTGCTCGCTTCCGGTATCCACCTGAACGACATAACTATTTTAGTACGAAAGAATAAAAGTATTCCCCGCATCGCAGATTACTTTGATAAGGAGCTGCATTACAAAATAGTGTCAGACGAAGCCTTCCGTCTTGACGCTTCCCTTGCTATCTGCATGATGCTGGATGCTCTTCGTTACCTCTCGGATGAAAACAACAAGATAGCACGGGCCCAACTTGCCATAGCCTATCAGAATGAGGTCTTACAGAAAGGACTGGATTGGAATACCCTCTTGCTTCTTCCCGCCGAAAGCTATCTTCCTACGGCATTTCTTGATAAAATAAAAGAGTTTCGGTTAATGCCTCTCTACGAGTTATTGGAAGAATTATTCAGCTTGTTCGAGATGAATCGCATCAAAGAACAAGATGCTTATTTATTTGCCTTTTTTGATGCAGTAACAGATTATTTGCAAAATAATTCTTCTGAACTCGACGGATTCATTCGCTATTGGGACGAAACTTTGTGTAGCAAAACAATTCCCAGCGGAGAAATCGAAGGGATCCGGATTTTTTCCATACATAAATCAAAGGGATTGGAATTTCATACCGTGCTTCTTCCTTTCTGTGACTGGAAATTAGAGAATGAAACGAATAATCAACTGGTATGGTGTGCTCCTCAAGAAGCGCCATTCAATGCTTTAGATATTCTTCCTATTAATTATTCCACGCAAATGGCAGAATCTATCTATGGAAACGATTATCTGCATGAACGCCTCCAACTTTGGGTGGATAACCTGAACCTGCTCTATGTAGCGTTTACCCGTGCCGGAAAAAATCTAATAATCTGGAGCAGAAAAGGGCAAAAAGGAACAATGTCCGAACTATTAGCAAATACTCTTCCTATGGTTGCCCTCAAAGAAGGAATCGAATGGGAAGAAGATTGTTATGAGCAAGGAGAACTCTGTCCGTCCGAAAAAGAAAAGGTCAAAGCCTCCACTAATAAATTAACCCAAAAAGCAGAAAAATTGCCCATTCAAATGGAGTCCATGCGGCACGACATCGAGTTCCGGCAATCCAATCGTTCTGCGGACTTTATCCAAGGAATCGAAGAAGAAGATTCGGACGACCGTTTCATCAATCGCGGACGTATGTTGCATACTCTGTTTTCTGCCATTGAAACAGCCGATGATATTGATCCGGCTATCGAACGATTAATCTTTGAAGGAGTTATTAGAGACCAGGAAAAAGAAGATACAGTACGTGAAGTTGTACAGAAAGCGTTTTCATCTCCCGAAATACAAGATTGGTATTCCGGAGAATGGACCCTGTTTAATGAATGTGCCATTATATACAAGGAAAAAGGAATATTACAAACTCGTCGCCCGGACCGTGTAATGATGAAAGACGGGCAGGTTGTTGTGGTTGATTTTAAGTTTGGTAAAGAAAATCCTAAATACAATAAACAAGTGAAAGGATATATGCAACTGTTGACGAAAATGGGTTATAAGAATATTACCGGATACCTGTGGTATGTAGATGAAGAAAAAATAGAAAAAGTATAAGACAGAACTCCGATTACAATAATATGAATTAGAAAAACGATTTAATCAATATGCAATCATTTCTCCAATTAGTAGCTCATGACCTATATGCCAAAATAGGAAATGACCTCTCTCGCACAGTACTCATCTTCCCTAACAAACGTGCCAACCTGTTCTTCAATGAATATCTGGCGGGAGAATCCGATCAACCGATATGGTCACCTGCCGCTATGAGTATCAGTGATCTGTTTCAGAAGCTATCTGTACAGAAAACCGGTGATCCGATTCGATTGGTTTGTGAACTCTACAAAGTATTCAAGGAAGAAACAGAAAGTCAGGAGACATTAGATGACTTCTATTTTTGGGGAGAACTGTTAATCAGTGACTTTGATGATGTAGACAAAAATTTGGTGGATGCAGATAAGCTCTTCAGCAATCTGCAAGACTTAAAAAGTCTAATGGATGACTACGAATTTCTAGATAAAGAACAGGAAGAAGCAATTCAACAATTCTTCCGGAATTTCTCCATTGAGCGCCGCACGGAGCTCAAAGAGAAATTCATATCTCTTTGGGATAAGTTAGGCACAATCTATCACCATTACCGGAAAAACTTAACTGAGTTAGGCATTGCTTATGAAGGAATGCTTTATCGCAATGTTATCGAACAACTTGATACAGATCAACTTAAATACGACAAATATATATTTGTCGGCTTCAATGTGTTGAATAAAGTAGAAAAAGAATTCTTCCGAAAACTGCAAAAAGCAGATAAAGCAATATTCTATTGGGATTATGACATCTTCTATACCCAACAAATCAAAAAACATGAGGCCGGAGAATTTATTAACCGCAACCTGAAAGATTTCCCGAACGAACTGCCTGCCAGCTACTTTGACTCCCTAAAGAAACCGAAGAAGATACGTTACATCTCCGCTTCTACTGAGAATGCGCAAGCACGTTTCCTTCCCGAATGGATACGTACTACTTTCTCATCCGATAATGAAAAAGAAAATGCCGTAGTTCTTTGCAATGAAGCCTTGTTGCTTCCCGTACTCCATTCTATCCCGGAAGAAGTGAAGAATGTCAATATCACAATGGGATTCCCATTGGCACAAACTCCGGTTTATAGTTTTATCAATGCGGCTATGGAACTACAAACCAATGGCTACCGTTTTGATACCGGTCGTTTCACCTACGAAACCGTATCAGCTATACTAAAACATCCATATACCCGCCAATTATCGACAAAAGCAGATATAATAGAACGGGAACTTACAAAAACCAACCGTTTCTATCCGCTTCCCTCGGAATTGAAACAAGATGAGTTTCTAGCTAATCTTTTCACTCCCCGTAACGGTATCAAGGAGCTATGTAATTATCTTATCGGACTTATCAAAGATATCTCTACCCTATACCGTAAAGAAGGAGAATACAACGATATATTCAACCAACTATATCGTGAATCTCTTTTTCAAAGCTTTTTGAAAATCAACCGTTTATATAGTTTGATTGAAAGTGGAGAATTAAATATACAGACCCATACACTGAAAAGATTAATCAGTAAAGTACTGACAAGTTCCAATATACCTTTCCACGGAGAACCTGCCATTGGAATGCAAGTTATGGGAGTACTTGAAACACGTAACCTTGACTTCCGTAATCTTGTAATGCTTTCGCTCAATGAAGGACAACTTCCTAAAACCGGTGGAGAATCTTCTTTTATTCCCTATAACCTTCGGAAAGCCTTCGGCATGACGACTATTGAGCACAAAAATGCAGTCTACGCATACTATTTCTATCGCTTGATACAGCGGGCAGAAAATATCACCTTGCTCTACAATACCTCTTCCGACGGCCTGAATCGCGGAGAGGAGTCCCGTTTCATGCTACAATTATTAGTAGAAGGTCCTCATGAGATTACTCGTGAATATTTAGAGGCCGGACAATCTCCCCAAAGTACCCCAAAAATAGAAATACCAAAAACACAGAAAATATTAGAACGATTATACCATATCTATGACGTTACCAATCCTAAGTCCCTCATTCTCTCTCCTTCAGCCCTCAATACATATCTCGACTGCCGTTTGAGATTCTACTTCCGCTATATAGCCGGATTAAAAACACCGGAAGAAGTGAGTGCGGAAATTGACTCCGCGTTATTCGGAACAATCTTTCACCGCTCTGCCGAACTAGCCTATACTGAACTGACATCCAATGGGCAAATGATACAGAAAGAGGATCTTGAACGCTTATTACGTAACGATGTTAAATTACAAGGTTACGTTGATCAGGCTTTCAAAGAAGAATTTTTCAAGGTTAAACCGGAAGAAAAACCGGAATATAACGGTGTACAACTCATTAATTCCAAAGTAATCACCTCCTATCTGCGACAACTATTACGCAATGACCTCCAATATGCCCCTTTCGAAATGGTTGCTATGGAACAAGCTGTTTCCGAAAAGATAACTATTCAAACTGACCTAGGTCCCTTCACAGTTCGCTTGGGCGGAACCATAGACCGCATGGATGCCAAAGAAAACACATTACGGATTGTTGACTATAAAACCGGAGGAACCCCCAAGACACCGGCTAATATCGAACAATTGTTCACCCCTTCGGAAACACGTCCGAACTATATCTTCCAAACTTTCCTGTATGCCTCCATTATGTGCCGGCAACAAACATTGAAAGTGGCTCCTGCCCTGCTCTATATTCACCGGGCAGCTTCCGATAGTTACTCACCTGTTATAGAAATGGGAGAACCCCGCCAGCCAAAGATACCGGTCAATAACTTCACCTTTTTCGAAGACGAGTTCCGCAAGCGATTACAAACATTATTAGAAGAGATTTTCAGTGAAAACGAACCTTTCACTCAAACAGAAGATATTAAAAAGTGTAGTTACTGCGATTTCAAAGCAATCTGCAAACGATGAGCATAAATATGATAATGATTGAATAAAAAAATGAACGGTGAATGCTGCATACAAGCACAAAACATTCACCGTTCATGATTTATAAATTACCGTTTTATATTCTATTTATCCAGTAATGGAATTGAGAAACTAAATGTAGATCCCTCTCCCTTCTTTGAAGTAAACCAGAGTTTACCACCATTCTTGATAACAAAGTCCTTACACAACAACAATCCGAGTCCTGAACCTTCTTCATTATTTGTACCGAAGGTACTAAAGTGCGTATCCGTATGAAGCAACTTCCTCTGATTTTCTTCATCAATGCCGCATCCGCTATCTTTCACACTAACGATTGCCATACCGTCTTCCTCAGCCAACGATACCACCACTTCCGCCCCCTCATTGCTAAACTTGATAGCATTACTAATCAGGTTACGGATTACCGTTTTAACCATATCAATATCAGCACGAACAGCTACATCTGCAACAGGTACATCCTGCACAATCTTAATATTCTTCAAGCCGGCTACCATTGTAAAGATCTCACTTACCCCCTCTACAACTTCTACCATATTGATATCCTGATAAACCACCTTCAATTTGCCAATCTGGCTTTTCGTCCATTTCAGCAGATTATCAAGTAATGAAAATACATCTTCAGTAGTTTGATTCGCCATTGTAAGCAACTCATACATCTCCTCGCCGATTGTTTCGCTCGGCAGGTTCAGAATCAACATATTCAGTACCATTTTGATAGACCCCATTGGCGAACGTAGGTCATGCGCAATCACAGAATAGAGTTTATCACGTCCCATAATTGTCTTACGTAATTCCTCTGTTTGTGCAACAATAATTCGTTTAGCCGCCACTAGCGAAATCTGATGTGTTACACGAATTATCAATTCTTCCTTGTTGAAAGGTTTCGAAATAAAATCATTACCTCCTACTTGGAATCCTTTTACGATGTCCGCCGTACTATTCAGCGCAGTCAGAAAAATAATAGGAATTTCAGACATTTCCGGATCTGCCTTCATCTGTTGAGCCACTTCAAATCCACTGATATCCGGCATCATTACATCCAGCAACACCAAATCCGGTTTTTCCTTCTTCACCTGTTCCAATGCTTGCGTGCCGTTACCGGCAGTTACAATATTGAATTTCTCATTAGTCAAAAGGACCTTCAACAAAAGGACATTTGATATTACATCGTCCACAATAAGGACCTTATATTCAGAAGGATTTATTTCCATATTCATAATTATCTTATTTTATGCATCAGACAGTTTTAAAATATTCAATCATATACTTCAGCCCGTCTTCCAATTCAATAGTAGGCTGCCAGCCGAGTTTTTCTTTTGCCAGTGTGATATCTGGCTGACGTTGTTTCGGATCATCATCCGGCAACTGCTTAAATACAATTCTCGAAGAAGAACCGGTCATACGAATTATTCTCTCTGCCAATTCCAATATGGGAAACTCATTTGGATTTCCAAGATTCACAGGTCCCGTAAATTCATCTTCCGTATTCATCATTCGTATCATCCCTTCAACCAAATCATCAATATATTGGAAACTACGTGTCTGTTTCCCGTCTCCATAAATAGTAATATCTTCATTATGTAGCGCTTGTAAAATGAAATTAGAAACGACTCGTCCGTCATTCGGCAACATCCGTGGACCATACGTATTGAATATACGAATAATCTTCACACGCACATTATTCTGACGATGATAATCCATAAACAAAGTTTCCGCACAGCGTTTTCCTTCATCATAACATGATCTGTATCCTACCGGATTCACGTTTCCCCAATAACTTTCCGGTTGCGGGTGAACAATTGGGTCTCCATATACCTCACTGGTAGAAGCCTGCAATATTTTAGCATCCAATCTCATTGCCAGTCCCAACATATTAATTGCTCCCATTACAGATGTTTTGGCAGTCTGAATCGGGTCATGTTGATAATGGATAGGAGATGCCGGACAAGCCAAATTATAAATCTCATCTACTTCAGCAGAATAAGGGTAAGTGACATCGTGTCGTACCACCTCAAAATGATGATTATCCATCAAATGCATGATGTTATCTTTTGATCCTGTAAAAAAATTATCAAGGCATATCACGTCATGACCTTCGTTTATAAGCCGGGTACAGAGATGAGAGCCAATGAATCCGGCTCCGCCACTAACCAATATTCTTTTCATTATATATTTTTCTATTGTTTACTAAAGAGACACCGTCTCTCCGTTTTGTTTATGGACACAAATGTAACCGATTTGCTCAAAATATACAATTTTAAAGAAGGATATTTTTGAAAAAAGATTAATTAAATAGTTTCACTTTCCGAAACAACTCATCACTGAGAAATGTTTATAATACTAAAGAACAACTTATTCAAACTGTTATGATAACAAATGACCCGAATACAAACCTGATAGAAGCGATGAAAGAAAAGCTTCCACTCAAAGGAAAACTGGCAGATATGTTAATGGATACTCTCTATATAGGCAAAGAAGCCGTATATAGAAGGTTACGTGGTGAGGT
>NZ_MNQN01000017.1:0-162190 GCF_001915455.1 Bacteroides sp. 43_46
TCCTATTGTTAGCAGAGCAAAGATATAAAATCCTTTTTATACAATATGTCAAAGAACACTTGATTCTTACTTTTTACACAACCTCCCCGAAGGAGGAGAATGGAGAATACTATCGACTATCAAATTATTGTTGAATACTATCGATTATCAAATTATTATTTTCCTAATTAAGTTTACCACCAAATTTGAAGAAGAACCTCATTTCCCTTCTGGTAGGCGAGGACTACTTTTTCTCTATCGACAGCACAAATTGGCGTAAATATACTTGTTGTTCATCACTACCCGCATTTGTAAATCGAACGAATTTCACCGGGGCTTTTTGCCGTCAGTCGGGCATCTTTCTGCTTCAAGTCGATCGTTTTCCATTCTTTACCGTCCGCGGAGATTTCAAAACGTCCCCATGTACAAGGTTCCTTCTTTCCGAAATTAATATCTATACTTTCTGCCGGATAGATATTATCCAATTCTATTTCTATGAAGTTTCCTGCCGGCCATTTCACGACTTCGTTCATCGGAGAGATAAGTATGCGGTTCGCCTTTATTTGTAATGGCAAATTCTTTATTTGCTCCACATTACTGATAAGCTTATGTGGCATATAATCTGTTGTGGCATCCAAATCGGCTCCATACTTCTGATTATATCGTTTTACGGCAGTCGCAAATATCTGGTCAATCAAAGGCTTTATAACTTTGGAGGCTGTCTTCACTCCCGGTTGATAAGGATTCTGATTATAATTCTGGTCGGTATAAAACATTCGTTGCTGCAAAGCTTTCACATGATTATATCTCCGTAAGAAAAAAGACTTCGAATCATTTTTGACCATTTTCAGTACTTCTTCTCCGGTTTCGGCCAGCAGATTGAATTGATGAAGCCACGGAGTTATTTCTACAATCAACGGCTCGTTTTCTGTATTCACCAATAGGATATCGCCAGCTTCCTTCATCTGTTCAAATGTATCCCACAAGAGGTCAAAATCAACTTTTTCATATTTTCCACTCTCAACATAACTGCTAAGGAAACGTTTGGCTACGGGTTGAATATTCATAGACTCTTCGCGGCGATAACCGTGTCCGTTGGGACCTAAGTCGGAATTGTGCATGGCAAAACATTCCAATTCGTCCGCAGCCCCCGGAAGAATGGTACGGATAGCGTCTTTCCACGTTTTCCAAGTATCATATTTAGTAGGATTCCATGCATAACTTGCAACACTGTAAATAGCAATCTTAGAGGCTTCGGCGTGCTCCATAGGATTGGTCACAAAACCGGACATTTCCTTCGCTATTGTGGTGTCGTTGCCATAAACAGGTCCGAGCAGTAAATGGTCGCGTACATAATCGGATACCGGAAAATTCCACCAAATGTAGGCGGGACGTTTAATGCGTTCGTTAATCCAGGAAATGCCGTCGCGGGTAATATCGGAAATCACACGATCACCTGTCCACATAATCTGGACAGAAGGATTCAGTTTCTCACCTAATGTAGTCAGATAATTGCCTTTGGGGTTCGACCAGCTTTTATTATACTCCGTAGGACACATGATAAGCGGAGTTACATCCGGCTTTGCCTTTACAAACGCCTCATCAATATAGTTCAATAATTCAGCTTGCTTCTGAGGATTGGTACCTTCGCCCGAGATGTCATCAAAGAACACCGCGAAGGAACGGACACCGAGCTGATACATCTTCTCAAATTTTGAGAGCAATAAATCACGGTCTTCCTGGTTCCATTTGATATCCTGTCCCGGGTGAATAGCCCATACAAAATCAACTTCATTTTCATTGGCTACTTTCACAAGCTCCTGCAATTGGGCTGCTTCCTTTTCCGGATAAGGCAAACGCCAGTTGGGAGCGCTGTGATACGGATCGTCTTTAGGACCGTAGATATAGGTATTCATCTTATTCTCACCATAAAACTTCAGTTGGCGAAGACGTGCCTGATGGCTCCAGGGAGTTCCGTAGAAGCCCTCCACTACACCGCGATAACGGACAGAAGGATAATCTTTGATTTCCACTTCCGGCAATTTTCCTTCTTTCAGCAATTGGGCGAATGTCTGAATAGCATAATAAGTGCCCCGTTCATCATTGCCGGCCAATATGATTTCTTTATCATTGACAGCCAGATAATAACCTTCTTCATGGTTGGGAATCAACTTGTTATACTTACGTACACTTTTGTCTCCCTTCTCACCAATATAAATACGGATTCCTTCCTTGGTACTTTGCTTGCCGGTAAGGATACCTTGCAACGCTTTCACCGCATGCGGGTTTGCTTCTTTTTCACCTTCTATCCGGTAGATAGCAGGAAGACTGAGTGTTTTACCTTGTTCATTGAGTTGCTGTGGGGGCGGCTGTAAACTTACATTTTGTGCAATTGAAGTGAGTCCACACAACAAACAGGCTCCCATTAAATAAATCTTTCTATTTTTCATAAGTAATTAAAAGGGGGGTTAGTATATTATTATACAAAGAAATACAAATCAATCTAGTTATACAAATTTCCGGGAGACAGATAACATAGATTTTAGAATAAAAAAGAACAATTACATATTGAAAAGTTCTTAAAAAGGAACTATTAACAACTCATCAGCCAATAAAATGAGAACCGGATTGCATACTACATTTAACTTTGAACTTAAAGATTCATAATTGGTAGTGGTATATTCCATTATTTGTCTTACATTTATGACGTTTTATACTTTACTAACTTTATATATAATACAGCATGGAATATATCAATCGTTTCTACTGGCTAATAGCTTTATGTCTTATTATTTCCACCGGAGCCAATGCTTCCGTAAATCCCAAACCTTTTGTTATCCCCGAACTGAAAGAATGGAAAGGCAGTGACGGAGCTTTTGTTCCCACCGAGGCTACAAAAATCGTGTATGCCGCCAACAATCCGGAGCTTGAACGCATCGCACGAATCTTTGCCCAAGACTATCAAACAATGTTCGGACGTTCGCTCGAAGTAGTGCAAGGGAAAGGAGCTGCCGGTGACTTTATCTTTTCCCTCCGCACCGACAAGAAATTAGGAAAAGAAGGATATACGATCCGCGTCACAGACCGGGTTGCTTTATCCGCCCCCGAAAATATCGGTGTATATTGGGGTACACGTACCTTACTTCAGATTGCCGAACAGTCAGAAAATCATCAGCTCCCGAAAGGAACCCTGAGAGATTACCCAGACTATCCGCTTCGCGGCTTTATGATAGACTGCGGCCGTAAGTTCATCCCGCTTTCATACTTACAGGATTATGTAAAGACTATGTCTTACTACAAGATGAACACTTTGCAAATCCACCTGAACGATAACGGCTTCAAACAATACTTCGAACATGACTGGTCAAAAACGTATGCCGCCTTCCGCCTGGAATGTGATACTTATCCGGGACTGACGGCACGGGACGGACATTATACGAAAAAAGAATTCGTCGACCTGCAAAAATTAGCTGAACAAAGCTATGTAGAGATCATTCCGGAGATTGATATCCCCGCCCACTCCTTGGCTTTCAGTCATTATAAACCGGAATTGGGAAGTAAAGAATATGGCATGGATCATTTGGATTTATTTAATCCCGAGGTTTATACTTTCTTCGACGCTCTTTTCAAAGAATATCTGGAAGGAGAAGAACCTGTATTCCGGGGCAACAAAGTCCATGTGGGCACCGACGAATATTCAAACGCCAAAAAGGAAGTTGTGGAGAAATTCCGCGCCTTCACCGATCACTATATCCGTTATATAGAAAGCTTCGGCAAGCAAGCCTGCGTATGGGGTGCACTGACACACGCCAAAGGAGATACTCCCGTCAAATCGGAAAATGTCATCATGAATGCATGGTATAACGGTTATGCCGACCCGAAAGAAATGATAAAGCAAGGATACCATTTAATCAGTATCCCGGACGGACTGGTCTACATAGTCCCCCAGGCAGGATATTATTATGATTATCTGAATACCAAATCACTATACGAGAAATGGACTCCTGCACAGATAGGCAAAGCCGTGTTTGAAGAAAAGGACCCGAATATTTTAGGAGGAATGTTTGCTGTATGGAACGACCATGTGGGTAACGGCATTTCCAATAAGGATATTCATCACCGAGTTTACCCGGCCTTGCAGACACTAGCCGTTAAAATGTGGACAGGCAAACAAGTCACAACTCCCTATGACAGTTTCAATGAACAACGCAATTTACTAAGCGAAGCTCCGGGTGTGAATCAACTCGGAAGAATCGGAAAAGCTCCCGGCCTGGTTTACGAACAGGCAGCTGTTACCCCCAACCGTACTCTTCCCTATCGGGAAATCGGGTATAATTATCTGGTATCTTTTGATATAAAAGGAGCTGATGAAGCAAAAGGTACAGAACTGTTCCGTTCTCCTGACGCCGTATTCTATTTATCTGATCCGATAAGTGGAATGTTGGGCTTTGCACGCGACGGCTATCTCAACACTTTCAACTACCGTATCATGCCCGGCGAACATGCAACAGTAGGTATTAGCGGAGACAACCGCGTCACCCGCCTGCATATAAATGGAAAAATCGTAGAAGAACTAAATATACAGAAACGCTTTTATAATGGTGGAAAAGATTCCATGAATTACGTTCGTACATTAGTTTTCCCATTACAAGAAACAGGTAACTTCAAAAGTCAGATTACCAATCTGAAAGTCTACCGCCAATAGGACGGATATTGATACAGAAAAGGCTGTCCCGGAATGAAACACGGGACAGCCTTTTTATAATCCAGTTATGACAAATGTAACTGCTTTCTTACCAGTATTATTTTATGGATACTCAATAAAGAATAATCGTATCCTTCTCCTGCCTTGTATTTAATCCAAAACTGATAGAGATTTTCCGCAATACCTTCGCTAATTCTTCATCTTTACGAATAGTTCCCGTAAACAGATTATCCCTATTCTTTTTATTCTCGAAACACACTTTCGTATGATACTTCTTATTGATTAAGTTTATCAGTTCACCAAGCGGCTTATCCGTAAAGTTATACTCTTCTTTTCTCCAGTCATATCCTTCAATATCCAACGTCTCGGTTTCAATCGTCTTTGAATCAATATAGTAAGTGATGCGTTGAGCAGGCTTCACCTCTATGGCCTCTTGCCCCGTCACCTGAAAATCTATTTTTCCGGTAAAGAGAGTCACCTCCGCTACTTCATCATCAGACTTTATATTAAATTCCGTCCCTTTGACTTCCACAAGCGCATCTTTGAAATAAACCCTGAAAGGACTGCCTCCTGTCATCTTTTTCACCTCAAAAGACGTTTCTCCCTCTAAGACCACTTTGCGCTCTTTCAAAAAATCGTCCTGATATGAAAGCGTACTTCCCGCAGCGAGCCATACCACCGAACTATCCGGAAGGACATACGTCATACGCGTATCGGCCGGTCCCAGGACTATTGTCTCTAAAGAAGCTCTTGAAGTAATCAGATACCACGTACCTACGACCAGCAAAAGACAAGCGGCGGCAGCCAGAATCCTAAAACCCCGATTATAGCCTGACAATTTTTTCTTTGCAGGTTTGTGATTCCAACATACATCCGTAATGTTGGTCCATATCTCCTCCTCAATTTTTTTGTTTTCAATAGAAGTGCCAAAGAATTTATCCCACTGTCTTAGTAATAAACGGCACACCGGTCCTTCATCCGCTAATTTTATTTTTTCCTCCGGAGTCAGTCCTTTAGAAAACATCTTCTTTACTATTTGTACAAATTCCTTGGCATTCATAATACTTTATTTTTTTAATTGAGATTCAATAGGATCGTCATACTGAGTCTGAAGCTTTACCAATTCCCCTTTCAGTTTTTCAGTTATCTTTTCATAACCGGGCTTCCCAAACAAATTATGCATTTCACGCGGATCTTTTTTCAGGTCATACAGCTCCCACGCATCAATATCATTATAAAAATGTATCAGCTTATAGCGTTCGGTACGCACACCATAATGACGTTTCACCGCATGTTCCGCCGGATATTCATAGAAATGATAGTAAAGGGACTTACGCCAGTCCTTAGGACGTTCTCCTTTCAGCAAAGGCAACAAAGATACTCCCTGAATATCTTCCGGAATATCTACTCCCGCCAGTTCCAAAAAGGTAGGTGCATAGTCTATATTCTGAACCATTTGCGACACTTTTCCTTTCTTGCCATGAGGAAAACGGGCTAACAACGGAGTACGGAATGACTCCTCGTACATAAAGCGTTTGTCAAACCAACCGTGTTCTCCCATATAGAATCCCTGGTCGGAAGTATAAACCACCAATGTATTTTCCAGAAGCCCTTTTTCTTCGAGATACTTCAACACCCGTCCGATATTGCGGTCGACCGAACGAATCACACTCAAATAATCATGCATATAACGTTGATACTTCCACTCCGCCAGTTCCTTGCCTTCCAGTTTCCGGGCTTTAAAATCTTTGATAATAGGGTCATAATAAGCATCCCAGGCAGCTTTTTGTTGCGGATTCATACGCTTATACATAGCGCGTCCATAACCTTCCAATCCAGTTTTTGTATGAATCTCATTTTCTTTATCCGCCATTTTCAGGTCATAGACAAGGTCCATATCCTTGAATATGTTCATCTCCTGTTCGGAAGCAGCTATACGGCCTTCATATTTATCATAGAAATTTTCCGGCAATGGAAACTTCACCTTATCAAACGCTCCCAAGTCACAAGTGTCGGGCATCCATGTACGGTGCGGGGCTTTATGATGCAACAACAGACAGAACGGTTTTTCTTTCTCCCGTTTGTTCTCCAGCCATTCCAGCGCCAAGTCCGTAGTGATATTGGTGGCATACCCTTCTATCTGCACTTTCTTACCATTATCTATAAAATAAGGATTGTAATAATCACCCTGACCAATCAGAATATTCCAATAATCGAATCCCGTGGGATTAGAGGTGAGATGCCATTTACCAACAATAGCAGTCTGATAACCTGCCTTCTGCAACAGCTTAGGGAAGGTCTGCTGGCTTCCGTCAAACCGGTGCGCATTATCTATAAAACCATTCTTATGGCTATGTTTTCCCGTCAACATACACGCACGGCTGGGTCCGCTTATAGAGTTTGCCACAAAACTATTGGTAAAGACAACTCCTTCATTGCCGATACGGTCGATATTGGGTGTCTCTATAAAACGGTGATCGTAGGCACTGATAGTCTGAAATGAGTGGTCGTCACTCATTATATACAAAATATTCATAGGCTTCTCAGACGCCCCTTTACTCTGAGCAAAGGAGGGCAATGTTACCAAGGCGGCTACCCCTGACAAAAAAATGCAGTGTTTGTTGTTCATCACTATAAAATTAAGTTCGTTATGTAATAAATACATTCATTAATTAAGTTCCCCTTACTGAAAAGGAACAGTTTTAATTTTCTGTATCATAATTTATGGAAAAACGTGCAGCAAAGATAAAAATAAATATCCATAAAATAAGACACTTAGCAAATAATAGAAACAGAATCTGTTTCAAAAAACTTCAAAACAGATTCTGCCTTCATCTTACCGTTAATAGCCCGGATTCTGCACCATTTGCGGGTTATTACTTACCTGATCTACCGGAATAGGCATCAAATAATTCGCCGGAGTACGGAATTCACGAATGTGACTTGTCATTTGTGTATCCTTGAAGAAGTCCTCATCTTTGGTAGCTTCCACATTTAATCCTCTCGGATATACACCAAAGTATTTTTCCCCCAACTTCCAGCGACGAAGATCCCAGAAATTATGAGTCTCCATATAAAGTTCAATCATACGTTCCTGACGTACAATCTGCATCAAACGACCATCGGGGCCTACGGAAGAATAATCTGTCAACGGCTCCTTTGCCTTCGCCCAGGCAGTCAGTACAGGGTCAATGCCGGCACGCTCACGGATTACGTTCAATTTCTTCATGCCTTCAGCCACATAACTAGCATCACCATATCCGACACAAGCCTCTGCATAATCCAGATACAACTCACCCAAACGAATGATAGGCAACGGATATCTCAAGGAAGGCACGTTGTCCGACTTACGGGCAGCCGATCCCGGATGAACCCCTTTCTTATTCAGATAACCGGTTGGAGAGTAGTTATTTCCTCTGTTCATTTTGCCACTGTTGTCTTCCTTCTTGTACTGTGTCAACCATCTTTTGCGTTGTTTACGGTCGGAACGGTCCATTTTATCCTGATAAGTAATACCTTTGGTACCGTCGGCTACTACATTCTCCGTCTGACATTCGTAAAAGCCATTATGGAAAGATATCCAGGCATAGAAACGCGGCTCACGATGATCGTTCAATTTCAAAGTTATTCCCTCTCCGCGTGTATCATCATCCAGAATAGTAGTCTGAAAACGATTTTCATAGTCATACGTCGGGTCTTGGTCAATCGGAAGACCATTTTCGGTATAGAATCGTTCTACCATTGTCAGAGACGGACCATATCCTCCTCCAAAAGAAAGATAAGGAATGGATTTATTCTGTATGCTATACATTTCTTCCAAGCGGGTATTTGCCCAAAGTACCTCCTTAGTTCCGTTCTTGTCCAGGTATGTAAGACGCAGCTGTCTTTGGATAGGATCTTTCGGATACGGATAGGTGGCTGTACCAATGGCATCATCGCCAACGTAATATAATCTGTATCCGTGATCTTCTGCAAAGTTTATTGCTTCCAAAGCTGCATCGGCAGCTACTTTATATTTCTCTTTACTATATGTTTGAGACATCAATAAGGTGCCGTCATTGTTGGCAAAGTCACTGTAATATTCCGAGTTTCCATTGAATAGAGGAGAAGCAGCATAAAGCAACAATCGGGCCCTCAGTGCTTTGGCAGCTACACTAGTTGCCAGTCCGTAAGAAGATCCCATACGTTCCGTAGGCAATTTCTCCGATACGATTCTGAATTGTTCTGATACCCAGTCCACACATTCGTCATAAGGAGAACGGGCTGCCATCTTGTCATAAGGTGTATTCATATCCGGTAATTCTTTTACCAAGATGATAGGACCATAATGCTGCATCAATACCGAATGATAATAAGCAATCAGAAAATCCGCCTGATTGGCGAAATCATTAATCTTATCATCACTCAATCCCGGAACGGACGCAATATTCTTCTTCAACAGATAACATTGCCGTATACCTTTATACATATTACTGTATGTCGCATCCACATTGCCGATATTTCCTGAAGTATATCCTCCCTGAAAATATAGTTTAATAGGTTCTCCGTTGAAACAGCTTACTATTTCATCTCCTGCATATCCGATAAAAGTATGCGAGTTCTGATAAGCAGGCATAAAGGAATAACAGGAATACAGATAGTTCAACGCAGCTTGTTCCGAAGCAAATGCATCTTCTTCATTGGCTGTTTCATTCGGCACAATATCCAGATAATCACATGAGCCCAAGAGACAGCCGGCAAATACGAACGATAACAAAATATTATATATCTTTTTCATTTTATTCAAATTAGCGGTTATTATTAATAGTCATCTGAAAACCAAAGTTGAAAACACGTTGCGTAGGATATTTCAAACCATTACCTCCTCCTTGTTCCGGGTCCCAGTGCTTGAATGGCGAGAAAGTCGCCAGGTTCATGCCACTGACATAGAAACGCATATTCTTGTATGTATAACCTATTTCTGCGTTCTTCAACTTGATAAATGCAGCGTTGCGCAGCCAATAGTCAGAGCGTTGAGTGTTGTTTACACTCGTGTCCCTGGTCAGACGAGGATAAGTGGCGTTGATATTCTGATTGTCGGGAGACCAGCGATCGTCAGCAATCCAAGTCAGGACATTACGCAAACTGTTGTCTCCGAACGGATGAAAATCACTCATAACCAATGAAACCTTTGCAACTCCCTGGAAGAAGAAAGAGAAATCAAGATTCTTCCAGCGTATAGAAGGGCCGAAACCATATACAATCTCCGGAACGGTAGGATTCTTCGCCCATACCCAGTCAGAAATATCCACGATATCATCATCATAACCATAAAGTTTGGAGATATTCACATACTTGATATCACCGGCACTAAGATTTCCTCCGATCTGCTGGTTAGAGTTTTTCACATCATCCGGATCTTTGAAAAGACCGTCGGAAATCATAATACTAGGAATATTTGCACTCTGCCCTACTTTTGACTGGAAAGCATATTTCGGAGATTCATCGTATTTTGTAATCTCATTATGAGCATACGTAAATGTCCCTTTGAAACTGATAAACCAGTCCTTACCTATTTTCTTATTGAAATCTGCCGCAAAGTCGAAGCCTTGATTCTTCATGGCTGCCAAGTTTCCGAACACCTTTGTTCCTGCTGTTCCCAGATATTGAGGAATCGTACCTCTCTCCTGAAATATATCAGTACGGGTTTCGTGGAAATAGTCCATTGTCAGGTTCAATGAGTTAAACAACTGCAAATCCAAACCTACATTGACTTTCTTACCCACTTCCCAAGTAACCTCCGGATTACCATAACGGGAATATACAGGACCTTTATAAGTTATATCACCGTCCAGCCCGGTAGTATATCCGGTACCTGTCAGGTTGATTGTCGGCATATACACAAAACGTGCCCCACCAATATTGTCATTACCAACAAGCCCCCACGAAGCACGAATCTTCATGTTAGAGAAAACATTCTTCAAAGGTTCAAAGAACGCTTCCTCACTGATGTTATATCCCACTGCAATAGAAGGGAAGAATCCCCAACGGTGTCCTTTGGCAAAATTCTCGGAACCATTGTAACCCATATTCACTTCCGCCAGATATTTCCCGTCGTAAGCATACGAAAGACGAGCAGCAACACCTTGTTTACGTTTGGGAAGTGCAGCAATCAAGTCGCCACTGAATAATTGAGTCACCAGTTCATCCTGATTATAGATAAACATGGCATTCACATCATGCTTTCCAAATGTACGGTTGTAGTCCATGATAGCCTGGAAATAGAATCGGCGGTCGCCCGAGTTGGCAACACCCGGTTTCAAGTCCGTAGATACTTCTCCACCGCTTTCATTCTGAAGTCTGGTGACAAAAGAATACACTCCATTATCATCTACCGAGAAATCCTGTAAATGGTATTTGTTCCAACCTGCGGAAGCACTGTTAGTAGTACTTGACCAGTTCTTGAAAGAGGCCAATGCCTTAAATCTAAGTCCCTCGGTAATAAAATTCAGTTTCTGCTCAAACTCCAATGCCGCCACTACCGTGCTCCGGAAATTATCCTGATAGCCGGATGCAAGCTGTGCCACCGGATTCTGTTGCTGTCCCGGTTTCAAGCGGTCATTCACACCCCACTTGATATGTGTAGTAACACCGTCGTCAGGGAAATAGATCGGAGCTTCCACCGGACTTGTATTGATAGCTCCCGCAAACAGATCGTTCATACTGATGTTGGGTTGCTTCGTTTTTCTCAGCTGCACATTCAAGCGCAAAGAAAGACGTGAATCCTTACCCAAATATGCATTAATGTTATTCTGAAATGAATAACGCATCACATTAATGTTATTATTATAGGAGAAAAAGTCTTTGGAACGATTCTTAATCATACCTGTCTCGTGATTGACCGTGACACTTGAGAAATAATCCACTCGTTTGCCGCCTCCCCGGATATTAACATTGAAATTCTGGTTAAATGCCTGATCCTTAAAAAGCTCGTCATACCAGTTGACATTCGGATAAGCATACGGATTTAATCCAGCACGCGTTCCGGCAATTTCTTCTGCCGAATAGGGAGATTCGGTAGAGCCGCCGTTCAACAAAGATTCATTGAACAAATCCATGTAAGTGGCTCCGTCGACAAACTTCGGCTTACTTGTCGGACTTGTGATCTGTCCTTCCATACGGAAATTGATAATCGGCTTATCAATATTACGACCGGATTTAGTGGTAATAATCATAACGCCATTAGCCCCACGGGTACCGTACATTGCCGTAGCAGTAGCGTCTTTCAAAATAGAGAAGCCATCAATGATTTCCGGGTCAAGATTATCCAAATCACCGGAGGATATTTCCACTCCGTCCAATATAATCAACGGATTGGTTGCTCCGTTCATTGTAGAAATACCGCGAATATAAAAATCCGATCCATCCGCTCCCGGTTGTCCGGTACGCTGAACAGCAATAACACCAGCCAATCGTCCGGCAAAAGAATTGGAAAGAGAAGCCGAAGGAACCTGCAGTTCCGCCGGGCGGATTGCCTGTACGGAACCTACCATACTAGCCTTTTTTTGTCCGCTGCCATAAGCAGTGACCACCACTTCTTCCAACTGCTTTGCATCTTCCACAAGTTCTACAAGAAGTACCTTGCCGTTGACCACTTTCACTTCCTTGGTTTCATATCCGATATATGAAATGACCAGCACATCTCCGGGAGTGGCCTTAATCGTAAACTTTCCGTCCATATCGGTAATCACTCCGCTGTTCACGTCTTTTACCCGTACAGTTGCTCCTACCACCGATTCTCCGGACCTCGCATCTACTACACCTCCTACAATCTCTACTTTTTTCTGTTGTGTGCTTGCTGCCTTCTTTTCCAATTTCAAGATGATATCATCTCCCATAATTACATAACTGATACCACTTCCGGCAAATACTTCTTTCAACACATCCGAGATTTCTCCTTCACAATCCAGATTTTTACCCGGTAATGCATCAAGGTCACTCGGATTGAAGAAAAACTTAAAATTAGAACTGGATTCGATAATCTTAATGGCTTGTCTCAAAGTTATCGACTGTCCTTTTACTGTCACTCTCCCTTGCGCAGCACTCAACGTCAAAGGGAAAAATAAGATTAATAACACGATAAGCCTCAAATGCCATCGACTACACATACTTTCTTTCATGATTACAATTTAAAATTAAACAAAGTTTTTCATACACATAGATTTTGCAAAATCAATAAATTCTCTAGTTTATAATACAATATACTCAAACCGGCTCTTTCATTTTCCTTAACTTTACACCAATTCGGGATTCATGCATTATATATTAAATACATCTAACCCATTTCTACCCCTTACTCAAATCTGCATTTTATTATTTTTTTTTCGAAAAGATGTGTTTTTGAATTATTCTTCATATCTTCGCTCTTTGAAATCCTCATTAAATCATAAGATGAATGACCAAGAAGCAATAGTATTACTAAAATCAGACAGCCACGAAGCTTTTGAGTACTTGTATAAAGTATATGGCGGACAAGTATATAATTTTAGTAAACTATATATCAATTCATCTGAAGATATTAAAGAAGTAGTACAGGAAGTGTTTGTCAAGCTATGGGAAGCACGTTCTTTTCTAAGAGAAGATGAGAACTTCAGAGGATTTTTATTTATCGTCACCCGGAATCTTATCTTTAACCGCCAGAAAAAAACATTTAATGAAAACTTCTATAAACTGTCTGTTTTAAGTGCTTACGAGCAGTCGAACATTGATTCCTACAATATAGAAGAAGAATTGCAGGCTAAAGAATTAAACAATTATATTGACAAGATTATTGAAGAACTTCCACCGAAGCAACAGGAGATATTTATTTTGAGCAGAAAAGAAAACCTAAGTCATAAAGAGATTGCCGAATTGCTGAATATCAGCGAGCGAACAGTAGAGGTTCATATAGCCAGAGCTATCCGGCACATTAAATCCCGGCTGGAATACCTGATCGCCCTCCTGGGAGTAATGGACTTACTTAATTGAAATAGGTCGGCTACCATTCTTTTATTTCTTATTTTGAGCAATACGGTTATTGCCGGCCTGCGACTTCACAATTATTCCACTTCCGTTCTTGCTACATTTAATACATTCCTTCCGCAATTTCCTTTCTTTCAGGTCAAAGATCAGATTCGGATTAAAATGTTGTCCGTTGATACGGGTTTCAAAATGCACGTGTTCGGTGGTAGCACGACCGGTACGACCGGTCAGACCGATAGGTTGCCCGGCTTTTACGACATCACCGCTCCGAACCAGATTCTTACAGTTATGGCTATAAATGGTTTCCAGCCCGTTCGCATGACGGATTACTACCAAATTTCCGTATGCATAATAAGGTTTCGACATCCGTACCACCCCGTCAAAAGCAGCACGAATCGTATCATTAGCACAAGTCTTGATATCTGCCCCTGAATGTCCCCCACGAGTACCATAAGCAGAAATGACCTTACCACCCGGCAGAGGGAAAGCATATTCATGCTCCTTCAACGAGTCCAAATGCAGGTATATATGATTACCTTTAGCAAACAATCCGGGAGTAGCCACACGGATATGGTTTACCTCCCTGAAAGAAAAAGAGGATTTGTCTTGTGCGTTCGCAATCATCGGTAAGAATAAGACGAATAATAGTATGAGAATGTCTTTCATGTATTTTTTCGTTTTCAATCAGAATACTCCCCTGATTATTCAAAAAAGATAAGTTCGCTGCTATCTGATTCTGCATATTCGTTCAGCAATGACTGAATCATCTCAGCAGCTTCTTTCAGGCCTTTTTTTCCATTATAACCATTGACGATTGCTAAAATATGGGTAGTACCGAGATTCATTTTAGTCCGTTCGTTATCACTGGTAGGCGTACCGATACCACCCGACGCATCACGATAAACGGGCAATCCTTCGATATTCAACACACCCTTTCCGATACCTTCAAACGGTTCCCCTGCTTTGCCGATACCCAATTCAAGATATGCGCCTTGTATTTTATCCGCGTCAAAACCACCGATAGAATGTCCCGTCCGAAGAGAAACTAAGTTGATGAGATCTACCAGAGTATCAATCTGGTACAGAGGAATTCCGCGCATCAGGCGACGACGCAAAGCTTCCGCCGACGGACGGTAACGTCCGGGATCTTTACCACAACGTTTGTAGGCTTCGCGGGTGGCAGCTATGACAGGCTGATGTTTGATGTCTTCTATCTGTGTAGTAGTAGTCAGTTCTTCGGTGAAAGCATTGATTTCCTTCCAAAGTCCTTCGCAGTAAGCAGTATTCTTCACTGCGGCATATACGGCTGCTCCGGCAAAGACCGGACAAGCATCTTTGATCTCCTGTGATACTTTTATTTCAAACATAACTTGTTATAAACCAATCATCGGCATCCCAACAATTACAAATGCCGATTATTACTTTCTAATCATTATTCCCGACAAAATACGGCCGGAGTCAATCCCCAGTCTACGCGCAGAGAAAAAATCATCTTGATGAATATAGGTACAGATACCGGCTACTTCAATCTGCCCGGCAGGAATTCCGGCATAAAGCAATTCACTCCGGTTGGCTTCCCACAGATCAATATGGTGTTTGCCTGTCTTCCTCTTTTTTGTAGAGATAATGGACATATCAAAACCACTTTCTTTGAATGCTTCATAAACCTCATCACCTACTTCAAATGATTCGAATGAAATACTCGGACCGATGCAGGCCACTACGTCAGCACCCCGGGTTCCGAAATTCCGGCTCATGTGTTCCATTACACTACTGACAATATGCTGCACCGTGCCTTTCCAACCGGCATGAACGGCAGCCACCACTTGCAGCCTTCTGTCATATAGTAACACGGGTACACAATCCGCAGTCGTAACACAAACACAATATCCCGGCACATTGGTAATCAAGGCATCAATGCCTCTCAAAAGTGTTCGTCTCACTTCTAATGACTCCTTAAAGAACGATTCGTCAACGACCAGACTCGCACTACCATGCTTTTGCTCCGGAATAACTAATTCTTTAATTTGATGTCCCGTTATCTGAAATAACTTATTCTGATTACAATTCACATTGATACATGAATCCTTGGTATAAGGCGAGCAATTAAATGAGCCATATGTTCCCTCACTGACACCTCCATGACGTGTTGTAACAAAATGAGCTACTTCGGGGTATACCGTCAATGACTTATACCCCTTCAGCTCTTTATCTTTTGTGAGTGAAATCATTTTTCCTCCCAATCCTCTTCTTCGTATTCGTAATCAATGTCCTCATCGTCATCATCCGCTTCCTCCTCATATTCATAGATGATGTCTTCATCTTCACCCATGTCTTTGAGTTCCTGTTGCAGACGGGTTACATCTTTCGGACGGTGAACAATGTCTTCTATCTTGTTGCTTTCCTTATTCAGTTCCTCCCACAGAATATCTTTCAATACGGAGATTCCCAAACCGGAAACAGAAGAGATGAACACGTGCGGAACACCCGCGGGCAATGTCGGTTCTATCTCGTCCATTAGCTCCTGGTCGAGCATATCGCTCTTTGTTATAGCCAGCACACGTTGTTTATCCAGCATTTCGGGATTAAAAGTACTCAACTCATTCAGTAGGATTTCATATTCCTTGCGGATATCATCACTATCCGCAGGAACCATAAACAACAATAATGAGTTTCGTTCGATATGGCGCAAAAAACGTAATCCCAGTCCCTTACCCTGACTCGCTCCTTCGATAATCCCCGGTATATCCGCCATTACGAATGATTTACCGTCACGATAGGAAACGATGCCCAAGTTCGGTTCGAGCGTAGTAAACGGATAGTCGGCAATCTTCGGTTTCGCAGCCGAAATAGCGGAAAGAAGCGTAGACTTTCCCGCATTCGGAAAACCTACCAGACCAACGTCTGCCAGGAGCTTCAGCTCCATGATAACTGTCATTTCCTGCATTGGCTCGCCCGGCTGCGCAAAACGCGGCGCCTGACGGGTTGCCGTCTTGAAATGCCAGTTGCCCTGACCGCCGCGACCGCCTCTCAACAAAATTACTTCCTGCCCGTCTTCGGTCACGTCACAAAGGTATTCCCCCGTTTCGGCGTTATACACCACCGTCCCGCAGGGAACTTCTATTATTTTATCCGCACCGTCTTTTCCGAAACTACGGTTCTTGCTTCCCGATTCGCCATGACCTGCCATTGCGTGACGATCGAACTTCAAGTGAAGCAATGTCCAGTAATTACGATTACCGCGCAAGATGATATGGCCTCCTCTTCCGCCATCGCCCCCGTCGGGACCTCCGTTGGGACAATATTTCTCGCGCCTCATGTGTGTAGAGCCCCTTCCGCCCTTACCCGAGCGGCAGTAAATCTTTACGTAATCAACAAAATTCGATTCAGCCATACTTTTCTAATAATATTATTATAACTTGTCTATTGCTTCGCAAATTTCAGCGAAGATACCTTCCATAGTACCCAGACCGTTGATATGCTGGTATTTCTTTTCGTTCTTGTACCAGTCAATCAGCGGAGCAGTCTGTGAATGATATACATGCAGACGTTTTTTGATAGTTTCTTCGTTATCGTCAGCACGGCCGGAGTCTTTGCCACGCTTAATCAGACGTACCATAAGTTCATCTTCCGGCACCTCAAGGTCAACCATTACAGAAACATCCTGTCCTCTCTCGGCCAACATCTTCTTTAATGCTTCCGCCTGTGCTATTGTTCTGGGGAAACCGTCGAAAATTACACCTTTGCTATCTTTGAAGCTATCGAATACGCTTGCCAGAATATCAATCATCAGTTCATCCGGAATCAACTGTCCCTGGTCGATATAACCTTTAGCAGTTTTACCCAGTTCTGTACCGTTCTTGATTTCTGCGCGCAATACATCTCCTGTTGAGATGTGATTGATACCATACTTTTCTACAATACGCTCGCTCTGTGTCCCTTTTCCAGAACCCGGAGCACCGAAAATTACAATGTTCAACATCTTTTTTACCTAAAAATTAATTTGTATTTGAATTTAGTCTACTACTGTGTAAATGTCGGGGTAGTTTCGCCCGAAGCCGTCATAATCCAATCCGTATCCCACGATAAAGTCGTTCGGAATTTCCATTGCTACATATTCAATGTTCAGGTCCACCTTCAGTTTTTCCGGTTTCACCAATAATGAAGCGATGTGGATAGATTCGGGATTACGCGTACCCAATGTTTCGAGCAGTCGCTGCATAGTCAGCCCCGTGTCTACAATATCTTCTACGATAACAACCGTACGTCCGGCAATGTCCTCGTTCAGTCCGATTACTTCTTTGATAACTCCGGTGGAAGTCACTCCCTGATAAGAAGCCAGCTTGACAAACGATATTTCGCAAGGGATTGTGATGTGTTTCAGCAAGTCGGCCGTAAACATAAACGAACCATTCAACACGCTGAGGAATAGTGGGTTCTTATCTGCCAAATCGCGATTGATTTCGTTCGCCACGCGAATCACTTCTTTCTGAATATCTTGTTCTTTAATGGAAACAGTGAACTGCTTGTCTTTTATCTGAATGCTATCCATAACCGGTTATTTTAAAAAAGTTGTCGCAAAAATACAATTTTTATTCCACTCTGTACATCTTCTTCTGCAATTTCTTTGAAAGAAGAAGCAGAATCGGTGAGATAGTTAGCGATGTTTCTCCATTAAGCAGTCCACAGAATATCCCTTTATGAAATAAATAAAAAAGCTATTTAACAGCCTATCGGATAAGAATAAATAGACAATAAAAAGAATAGCCGGAAAGAAATAAGAGTAATCATATTTTAGACGCAAACACCCCCACTGATCCACTTCATTAAATTTTTAGTCGGGTAGATAATAAAGCGGATTCCCACCTTAAATGTACATTGGTTTCCACCTTAGCCAAAAGTAAATTCAACATTCTCAATGCTGGCAAAAAGCATTCCTTCCCTTTTCCTCAGAAAGACCTTGCTTTCCCTTGCCAACCAGCCGATAGCAAGAGCTACGTCTTCAAACGTCAAACCTAACTCACGGCACAAATCGAACATTGACAGTTCACCTTTTTCATTTAAGATGCGCCATACTTTTCCGGCATTCAAGCCAATTCTAGTCTTTTCCATAATGCAAACTTTAGAAGATTAAACAATCCGTTATCTATGATTTAATCATTGTGAGCACAGGAAAATAATGTTATGCACATTACCTACCTACAAAGATAACATTTTTCTCGAAAAAAGCAAATAATCAGCACCATAATACTCAATTCTCCTACTATCTCCGACACTGACTGAAGCGCTTCTTCGTCATCCTTGTGCGAACAGGCTATATCTTATATCCGGTACATTCATAGAGAAGTTACTCCCCATTAAATGTAAACTTGCTGAAAAGTTTCACTTCGTGCATTACAATCTATAATCAAAGCTTGCGTTTATAGTTCTTCACCTGTCAACAGGAACTTTGCTACCTATACAAAACAACTTTACTTCCCATAAAGAAGAATTTTCCGACCTATCTCCTGTAACTCATCTATCTATGATTAACACGTTTTTCTTCCCATAACAAACGGGAAAAGTCAGAATAATCATGTACATTTGTAGGGCGAAAACTTAAAAAAACATCACAATGAAAATATTTCCAAGCAGCAGTATAAAGAAACTGGACGCATATACCATTGAGCACGAGCCGATTGCCTCAATAGACCTCATGGAACGTGCCGCAACCGCACTGACAAAAGCCATAATGAACAGGTGGAGCCGGGAAACTCCCGTCACCGTATTTGCCGGACCGGGCAACAACGGTGGAGACGCCCTCGCCGTGGCTCGTATGCTATCCGAAAAAGGATATAAAACAGAGGTATATCTCTTTAACCCGAAAGGTGAACTCTCCCCGGACTGCCAGACCAACAAGGAACTGGTGGAAATGGCAGAGGAAGTGACATTCCACGAAATCAGCACCCAATTCGTCCCTCCCACCCTGACACCGGACCACTTGGTTATCGACGGGCTTTTCGGTTCGGGACTGAACAAACCGTTGAGCGGAGGATTCGCAGCCGTTGTGAAATACATCAATTCTTCTCCGGCTATGGTAGTAGCCATTGACATCCCTTCCGGACTTATGGGAGAAGAAAATACATTCAACGTGAAAAACAACATTATCCGCGCCGACGTAACGTTCAGCCTGCAGCTTCCGAAACTCGCTTTCCTTTTTGCCGAAAACACCGAATATGTAGGCGAATGGGATTTATTGAATATCGGATTGAGCGAAGAGGGTATTGAAGAGACGGAAACAAACTACGAGATGCTGGAACTGGAAGATATACGTTCACTCATCAAACCACGCCAACAGTTTGCCCACAAAGGGAATTTCGGTCATGCCCTCCTGATTGCCGGCTCGAAAGGTATGGCGGGTGCATCGGTATTGGCAGCTCGTGCCTGTCTCCGTTCGGGAGTAGGACTGCTGACTGTACACGCACCGATATGCAACAACGACATTCTTCAAACCTCCGTCCCCGAAGCTATGGTAGAAACCGATGCCAATGAAACCTGCTTTGCCATACCTACCGACACGGACGATTACCAAGCCGTCGGCATCGGCCCCGGACTGGGAAGAAGCGAGGAAACGGAAGCTGCCCTGCTCGAACAGCTCGAACATTGCCAGACTCCCGTAGTAGTGGACGCTGACGCACTCAACATCCTTGCCAACCACCGCCACACACTGACACACCTGCCGAAAGGTTCTATCCTCACCCCACACCCGAAGGAACTGGAACGGCTGACCGGCAAGTGTCAGGATTCATACGAACGACTGACCAAAGCCTGCGAACTGGCTCATGCCGCCAACGTACATATCATCCTGAAAGGCGCCTATTCCGCCATTATCACCCCGGCAGGAAAATGTTATTTCAACCCGACCGGAAATCCGGGAATGGCAACCGGAGGCAGTGGCGATGTATTGACCGGAGTGATCCTAGCTCTGCTAGCCCAAGGCTATCCCGCCGAGGATGCAGCTAAAATCGGTACTTACATCCACGGACTGGCCGGAGATTTCGCCCAGAAAAAGCAGGGGATGATCGGACTGATTGCCAGCGACATCATCACCTGTCTGCCTACGGCATGGCGACTTGTAAGCGAATAAAAGTTAAGAACTTACAGTTTTTTCAATAACTTCATTAACTTTGTTTTCAAAACCAGTTAAAAAAGAACCGAATATGAAAAAGTTGATTATAGCAACGGGACTACTAATGGCTACTTCCGCCTATGCACAAACAGAAGTGTTGACAGGCGTTACCCGAGGAAAAGACTACGGAGTGGTGTACAGCCTTCCCAAAACACAGATAGAACTCGAAATAAAAGCCAACAAAGTCAGCTATATACCGGGTGAATTCAGTAAATACGCAGATCGTTATCTGCGACTGACCAACGTATCTGCCGAGCCCGACGAATATTGGGAACTGAACAGCGTAAAAGTTAAATCAGTAGGAGTCCCTAACAGCGAAACGACTTACTTTGTCAAACTAAAGGATAAAACAGTAGCCCCTCTCATGGAACTGACTGAGGACGGAATTGTGAAATCAATCAACGTCCCTTACAGCAAGAGTAACGAGACTAAAAAAGCTGCTCCCGTCATTCCCGCCACCGTAAAAGCGAATCCTCGTGATTTCCTTACCGAAGAAATCCTAATGGCCAGCTCCACCGCCAAAATGGCCGAACTGGTAGCCAAAGAGATCTATAATATCCGCGAAAGCAAAAATGCCCTTTTACGCGGCCAAGCGGACAACACTCCTTCGGACGGCGCCCAACTCAAAATCATGCTCGACAATCTGAACGCACAGGAAGACGCCATGACCAAGATGTTCTCGGGCACACGTGACAAAGAGGAAAAGACATTTACGATCCGACTTACACCGGATAAGGAACTGAATAACGAAGTTGCTTTCCGTTTCTCTAAAAAGCTGGGGGTAGTTGCCAACAACGACCTGGCCGGCACTCCTTTCTATATCACTCTGAAAGACTTGAAAACAGTCAAAATACCACAAGACGACGGGAAGAAGAAAAAAGAACCGGAAGGAATTGCCTACAACGTCCCCGGACAAGCGCAAATCACGCTGACCGACGGCAAAAAGAAACTGTATGAAGGAGAAGTACCTGTAACGCAATTCGGCATTATCGAATACTTGGCTCCGGTATTGTTCAACAAGAACTCAACTATCAAGGTGTATTTCGACCCGAATACCGGCGGACTTCTTAAAGTAGACCGGGAAGAAGGGAAATAATGAAACTCTAAAAAGAAAAGAATATGGGCGGTGAAGGACACATGCTCGACATGATACGTCGGCTTAGCGAAGGAAGAGAAGCCTCCCGCCTGCGTCGCGAGCGAAACAACGAGAAGCTAAAACATTTAAACCGTAGCAACGAACATTACCCGTTGCCCAATACCACGTCGGAAGAAATGGAACGTATCATCCGTGATTCCGAGAAGAAAAAGGAACGGGACAACAGCTACTTCGTATGGGGGACACTGATTATCATGGGCGTCCTGATTGCAAGTGCCGTTATACTATGGGCTATCTTTATTAAATAATTTATTCCCCGCAGAGTAACACAGAGCCTTTTAATCTTACCGTAAAGAGAGGATTCAGTGAGAGACACTGTGTTACTCTGTGGGGAAATGAAATTTTATAAAACCGTCTTTCTGTAACTGATAAAGATAAGTAGATACACGTGACTCGTAGCCTGCTTCATTCTGAAAATGGTCTGCGAGTTTTTCTATGATTTCACGCACCGTCCGTTTCCCGTCAATCAGTTCCCATACAACCGTTCCGTGTTCTTCCAAATGCACATGAAGCTCCTTCGACATCCCCTTCGGAACAAGAAAGCGTTGCATCCACGTATATTTAAAACGAGGGAAGGAGAGCACAATCGTCTCCCCTTCCCTTTCAACGGTAATATGTTCACTGCGACAGGGAATTACATCCAACAGATTGATTTTCTCTTTCGCTGCCATACTTTGATCTCCTTATTTCAAGAATATTATACTGAGTCTTTAATATTATACCGATTCTTTTTTAATATTAGCTTCTTCCAGCCCATAACCTTTTTTCCTGTTCTCTGCCTTCAACATCAAAGATACAATCAACGCAAGTACACCGAAGACAGCAAAAATAGCCATAGGTAACGTGTAATCATACGTCTGTGCACCGTCTACCACCGGCCCCTTGCAATAAGAGTTCAGCACCCAACCGATCAGCAAAGGCACCCCCATCAATCCCCAGTTCTGTACCCAGAAAATCAATGCATAAGCCGTACCCAACTGTTTCTCAGGAATAATCTTCGGAACGGAAGGCCACATAGCTGAAGGAACCAATGAGAAAGCGAAGCCTAACACAATCATAATGATCGTGGCAAACCACCACACATTCAGGATAGGAAGTGCAAACATAGTATGCACGAATATCAGCATCACTGCACCAATAGTCATCAACGTTGCACCTTTGCCGATACGGTCATACAGAGAACCGAACAACGGAGTCAGGATGATCGCACCGATCGGTAACAATCCCGGAATCGTCCCCGCCAATTTCGGGTCTACATTATATTTCTGTACCATTAAGTCCGCCGCATACTTGATAAACGGGAATACAGCCGAATAGAATAATACGCACAGCAATGCAATCAGCCAGAACCCCTTGTTAGTAACGATATATACGATATCTTTCATACGGAAAGGTTCTTCGGGTTCAAGCCCTTGTGCGTCAAGTGAAGCATCCAACTTCTTATCATAGAATGTGTAAATAAAGAAAGCAATCGTACCTACACAAAGCATAACCAGGCAGAAAAGAATCGGCGCAGGGATATTGGTATGAAAAGCACCTGCCTCGTCAGTAGATCCGAAGAAGTCAGCCAAAGGTACAGTCAGCACCATTGCCAGAGTTGTACCGATACGTGCCGTTGCCATTTCAAGTCCCATAGCCAACGCCATTTCCTTGCCTTTAAACCATTTCACAATAATCTTAGAGACGGTAATACCGGCAATTTCCACACCAACACCAAAGATAGCATATCCCAATGCTGCCAATGCTACCTGCATCTTGAATCCGAAAAGCAGGGCACCTTCCGGGAAAGTGGTAGAGATAGCATAATATTTCAGTCCACAACCGAACACCATTAACAGACAGGCGCCCATTCCAGTAAAGCGTACTCCCATTTTATCCAGAATAATACCGCCGAAAATCAACATCAGCAAGAATACATTGAACCACCCGTAAGCGCTGGTAAAGAATCCGTAATCCAAACTATCCCAGAGTAGTTCTTTCTCAAGCATAGGTTTCAGCGGGGACATAACGTCCGTGAGGAAGTAGCCGCATAACATGGTAAAAGCGACCAATGCTAGAACGCTCCAACGCAACACCTTGGAGTCATTCAATTTCTGTTTTAATTGTTCTGTCATTGTTATATTTAAATAGTAGTTAATAATTTTATTTTTTACGACCAACAAAGATAGTTAAATCTCCATTGTATACCTCACAAAGAGATTTGTTTTTAGAAAAAAAGTTAGGCGCGGATTACATGAATTGCACGGATTCATTAACAAATCCGTGTAATCCGTGTAATCTGCGCCCAAATATAGAGAAATACAGAAAACCTTCTGCCCCCTCTTAAATGGTTTCACCCAATCCCTCTCTGCAATCCGAATGGATTATTCAGCAGCAGGAGCCGGAGTTTCAGCCGGTGCCGGAGTTTCTGTTGCAGGTGCAGACTCTGCCGGAGCAGTAGCATCTGTTTGCGGTGCAGCAGTACCAGCAGGCAAGTTATACGGGTTAGTCTGTTGTTCTTTCTGAGCCTGTTCCAACACTGCATCTTTAACAGCAGAAGAATGAGGAACGACATAAGCGGTAGCAATACTCATGATAACCATGAAGATAGCTAAGCCCCAAGTTGCTTTTTCCAGAAAATCGGTAGTTTTGCGTACGCCCATAATAGCGTTGGATGAAGAGAATCCGGAAGCAAGTCCGCCTCCTTTTGAGTTCTGAATCAGCACGATAAAGCACATCAACAGGGCTGCAATAACCATTAAGATAAGTACATTTTTAGTTATTTTGAATTAGCGTTAATAATCAATTTCTCCAAAAATCTGATTTGGTCTGCAAAGTAAGCATTTTTTTTTGGATATTTCAAACTTAATTTTTTAATTATTTCAAGAGCTTTCGAATATCGTTGTTGTTTAACATAGATTTTGGCTAAAGTTTCGGTAAAACAGCTATCATCTTCTTCCTCTGCCGCACTCACTTCTTCCGAAGGAGTAACAGAGATTTCCGCTTCCTCTTTTAAAGGTTTCAGACAGAGAGGAGCCTCACTTTCGCTCTTTTCAATAAAATCGTCTATCAGTTCGTATCCTTTCAACTTCGGAGCGACTTCTTCCGATTCGGCAGCAGTCGTATTGTCTTCCAACAGATAAGTTGTATAGTCCATTGAATAGTCGAAAGTTGTCTGACCGGCCACCTCCTCCGGCACCGTAGACAGAAAAGCGTCAATCAACGCCAGGGTGCGGTCTACCGAAGGCTCGTTTTTCAGCACTTCCGTAAGGGGCACTCCTTTCTTACGGGACTGGACGGCAAACCGGTCACCTTCGATCAACTGAAACAGTTTCCGGCGATCGGCAATGTACAGAACCGCTTTCCGCAGTTCCGCGCCAAAATTAATATCATGGAGAATATATAGGTTCTTTAGATACAACAGGCGAAGCGACTGAAAATACGGATACCGCGCGAGCATATTGCGCAGCTCATACAAAGTATCCCTATCCAGCGTTTCAGGGTGCTGAATCCATTGTTGAAAGTTAACAGAAGTCATTAAAATTACCAGTTTGCTACAGTTGCATTAAATATTTGGTCGGTTATCTCTTTAGTCATTTCAGCAATTAGTCCGTCTTGTACAGCCGTCAGCAACTGACTGGAATCATAGGTACGGAAAGCTGAAAACTGTTGTTCGAAGTCTTCGGCGTGGTTTGTGTTGTTGACAAAGCGTACATTCACCGTAATGGTCAGTTTCGTCTCCGAAGAATAACCGTCGGCGGATACAGCCTGGTTGTATTGGTTGTAGCCTGTAATTTCTCCGTCAATCTGCAAATCCGCGTTCTGATTCGGCTTCAGCAGTTGGAGCCGTGTCTGACGGATAAAGATATCTTTCAGATCCTCATTAAACTTCGTTGCCAACGGTGCATACACATACTCCGACTTAATAGGGAAGTCGGCAATCGAAATGGTTTTCACCTTATCATAATTGATAGACGAACCATTAAACTTATAGGAAACAGTACACGCAATGACTACCAACGGTAATGCAAGCAGTAGCGCAACGCGTGGCGTTATCTTTTTAATCCAGTTCATATTCTTTTATTTTTCTATAAAGCGTACGTTCGGAAATCTTCAGATCCCGGGCGGCACCTTTCCGTTTTCCATGATGTTTCTCCAGTGCTTTACGTATCATTTCCTTTTCAACTTCATCCAGTGCCAAGTTTTCTTCTACATATTCTTCCGTATCCTGAATATCATCATCGTCGTCTTTCGGACAGACAGTTGCCTGCTGCATCGGATGAATAATGGCAGGCACCGAAGGCTGGTTTGCCGTTGTCACTACCGGAGTAGCGACGACTTGCCCTACTTGCCCCATTTGTGCCACCTGCCCTGCACGTTCAGCCATCATGTTGTGCACCATCTTCCTCAGTTCGGCCACTTCCTGACGCATATCGAACAGAACGGAATAAAGAATTTCCCGTTCGCTCTCAAAGCTTTTGCTCTCCCGTGTTCCCAGCAATGCCGGCAGACGTTGTACATTCTGTGCGGGAAGATAGGTTTGCAGAATAGCTGCCGTAATCTCCCTGTTCGTCTCGATAATAGATATCTGCTCGGTGATATTCTTCAACTGGCGCACGTTTCCGGGCCACGGATAAGCAAGAAGTTCTTTCTTCGCATCCTCCGTCAACTGAATGGCCGGCATCCGGTACTTTGCCGCAAAGTCCGCCGCAAATTTACGGAACAACAGAAGCACATCATCTCCCCGCTCACGCAAAGGAGGGATCTGAATAGGCACCGTATTCAAACGATAATATAAATCTTCACGAAAACGTCCTTCCGCAATAGCTTGCGTAAGATTGACATTCGTAGCTGCAACAATACGCACATCCGTCTTTTGTACTTTCGACGAACCTACTTTGATAAACTCGCCACTCTCCAGCACACGGAGCAGACGTGCCTGTGTAGGCAACGGCAACTCCCCTACTTCATCCAGGAAAATCGTACCGCCGTCCGCTTCACCGAAATATCCTTTCCGTTCACCAATCGCACCGGTAAATGCTCCTTTCTCATGGCCGAACAATTCCGAGTCGATCGTCCCTTCGGGGATCGCTCCACAGTTGACAGCGATATACTGTCCGTGCTTCCTCCGGCTGTATTGATGAATGATTTGCGGAAAACTTTCCTTTCCAACTCCGCTTTCTCCGGTAATCAGCACAGACAAATCGGTAGGAGCTACCTGAATGGCAACATCTATGGCGCGCAACAATGCCTCGGTATTTCCGATAATACCGAAACGCTGCTTCACTTGTTGTATCTCCGTTTTTGTCATTACTTCCTATTAATCTTCGTCTACTGTATCCAGCTTTAGTTTGTCACTATCATCCCGTTTCTCGTAATATTGTTTCCGCAACGGATTTGCATGGGCTACTTTCTCCCGTTGACGATTACGGAACACATCAATGGCAACATAAACTGCCTGACGGAACGAGTCCTCGCTCGCCAGTCCCTTGCCTGCGATGTCATAAGCCGTACCATGTGCCGGAGAAGTACGCACTACCGGCAGTCCTGCCGTATAGTTTACTCCGTCATCCATAGCCAACGCCTTGAACGGAGCCAGCCCCTGGTCGTGGTACATCGCCAATATTCCGTCGAAATGCGTATAATTGCCCGATCCCATAAAGCCGTCGGCAGCATAAGGTCCGTAACAAAGAATCCCCTTTTCCTCCATTTCCTTCATGGCAGGGATAATCACTTCCTGTTCTTCCGTACCCAGCAAACCGCCGTCTCCGGCATGAGGATTGAGAGACAACACCGCAATACGCGGAGCACCGATGCCGAAATCCTGCTTCAGGCAATGATGAAAGATCATCAGCTTTTCCTGAATCAGTTCCTTCGTAATCGTAGTCGCAATCTCTCTGACAGGGATATGCGTCGTCACTAGAGCCACACGAAAATCATTCTTCATCAGAATCATCAACGATTTGTTTCCGTTGCCCAAACGCTCTTCGATATACTCCGTATGTCCGGGGAAAGAAAATTCTTCCGACTGGATTGTATGTTTGTTAATCGGAGCTGTCACAATTACGTCAATCAGCCCCTCACGATAGTCTTCGATAGCCCGTTCCAAAGCGCCCAATGCGGCCTTACCGGCTTCGGGGTCAGGTTTGGAAAACTCAACTTTCACTTCATCATCCGTACAGTTCACTACGCTCAAGCGGTTGCATCCCGCTTCGGAAGCCGTATTGATAATACTGAAGTTAGTCTGCACATCCAAAGCCTTGCGGTGATAAGCAGCGACTTTCGGTGAACCGTAGATAATAGGAGTACATAATTCCAACATGGTAGGATCCGAGAATGTCTTTAAAATCACCTCATAGCCTACCCCGTTAATGTCTCCCTGGGTGATGCCGATTCTTATTTTATTATCTTCCATGTTTTTATTTATTAGTTTGTTCCGCTTCCTTGGCTGCTCCTCCCAATGGGATCTGGTTTTGCTGAACCTCATTCGGAAGTTTCAGTGTATAAAGAGATGCCTCCATTTGGCGCACCAGGTTACGTTTCATTTTATCAGGTGAATAAACAAATATTTCTGCTGTGATAATTCGTTGGTTTTTCTCATCCAGACGCGTGTGAGACACATACGGGCCACCCATGAAGTCCCCCTTCATGCGCCATAATCCGCGTGCTTCCATTGTGTAACTGTTCTGTACATTGATCGGACGTACATCGGTCAGTAAAGAATCCGTTGACATATAAACCCCTTCCTTGAATCCCGGAATGTTCGCCTTCATCACAGAGTCACGCTTATGCACAAAATATTCTTTGGTGAACGTATCTTTATCGGTATAAGGATAAGAATACATCACGAAGTTACGGTCGGCAGTACCTGTATTGGTGGAAGCCCAGAAGAAATCTTTTCCGGTCTTAGAATTAGCCAGTTCGGCAGGCAACCAGATATCGCAACCAAATAAGCTATCCACTTTCTGTGAGATAAAATTGCTGTGCTTTTCTTCCAGCATGGAAATCTGACGATTCATTTCCGCACGGGTGAAGAAGTCAACAATAGTCTGCTTATTCTCTTCCACAAACTTTTGGAATTCTTCTTCATTCGGAGCCTGAATGGTCAATATCATTTGCGGATTCGCATACACATCCTTCGCATATTTGAAAGAAGCTTTCGTATAAATGTCCTTTATATCTACGATAATGATATTGCGGATCAACTTCAACGTTGAATCATAATCTTTCGGTGAAGTATACATAATACGGAAAGAAGGTTCCGACTGCGGCAACCCCGGCATATCCGAATCGAGCACATCATGCAAGGCCCTTCCTGCCGCACGATCCCAAACGCCGTGATCTACTACTACCAAAAGTTCGTATGCACGCCCACTAGAAGTGTGATTCCCTTTCAGACCACAAGAAGCAAAAACGAAGGCTATCAAAGCCATGCTTAAATAAGAAAAGTACTTTTTCATGATGTTCGATTTTTATATTAGCTCTTATTATTTTCCTCCTGTTTCGCAGTCGACAACATGCCGCAGGCTGCAAAAATATCTTCTCCGCGCGAAGAACGGATTGTAGTAAAAAGCCCGTGCGTGGTCAAATAGTCACGGAAACGGGTCATTGTATCCATATCTGCCCCTTCAAGATCAACTCCCGGAATGGCATGGAACCGGATCAGATTTATCCTGCAATCCAATCCACGCAACAGTTTCAGCAACTCCTTGGCATAGACTTGCGAATCGTTGAGTCCCTTAAAAACAATATATTCAAATGAAAGTCGGCGCTGTTTGCTAAAATCATAGTTTTTTAACAGTTCCACCATTTCGGTAATCGAATAGCCTTTTTCCGCCGGCATCAGTTCGGAACGCTGCACCGCCAACGGCGAATGGAGGCTGATTGCCAAATGACAATCACTTTCTTCAATAAAACGTTTCAGTCCTTTCCGCAATCCGACAGTGGAGAGGGTGATACGCTTCGGACTCCATGCATAACCGTAATCAGCCGTCATTATCTCCAATGCCTGCAATACTTCATCCAGGTTATCGAGCGGTTCGCCCATGCCCATCATCACGACATTTGTCAACTTGTCCCGTTCCGGCAACGAATGAATCTGATTGATAATCTGACTGGCGGTCAGGTTGGCCTTATAACCTTGTTTTCCGGTCATGCAGAACTTGCAGTTCATCTTGCAGCCTACTTGTGAAGATACACACAAAGTCGCCCGGTCATCATCCGGGATATATACGGATTCTACAAAGTGGTTCTCACCTACTTTATACAAATACTTCACCGTACCGTCCACAGAGCGCATTTCATCTACCGGCGCCTCTGCTCCCACCTCATAGTTCTGCTTGAGCAACTCCCGATACTTCAACGACAAATTTGTCATTTCATCAATCGAGGCCACCTTCTTATCGTAGAGCCACGATGCAATCTGCTTGGCGGCAAAGCCAGGCATTCCCAGCCTTTTCGCCAGCGATTGAAGCTCCACAAGAGTCATTCCTAAAAGAGGATATTTAGACATTATTCCTTCTGTTCATGGTTTATATTTGCAAATGTAAGGAAATAAAGTCGATTTCCGTACAGCGAGAATGTAAAAGTTAACAAAAAAGGTCGTTCCCGAAAGAGGAACGACCTTTTGCAGTTATCGTTTTTACGATTAAGTCTTAGAAGAACAGGTAACGTGTATCTTTTACGTTTCCTTTCAGATACAAGTCATTCATCAGGCGGCTTGCGAAGCGTGCGTGCATATTAGTCAACGTAGCTTCTTCATCTTTTGCGTTGAATGTATCGTTCAGTTTGTCCTTGCCATATACTTGCAGAACAAATACGCCGGCATTACCTTTGATCGGAGCGCTCAATTTATTTACTTCAGCAACAGAAGCATAAGCGCCAACCAACGGTTCGCTACTACGCAAAGCAGATACATAAGCCGGAGCAGCAAACGTTACCATTTTCAAAGAATCGCTGACAGCGTTCGGCATAGCCTTGTACTGGTCGAGTGAGGTTGCGTTGGTAGCCTTCATGTCAGCCATAATCTTTTCAGCTTTCTTATCTTTCACGATCTCAGCTCTCAACTGTTCCTGTACGGCTTTCAATGGACGGTATCCTTCCGGCTTGATGTTTACCAGACCAACGACCATCATGTGATCGCTTTCGCCACATTCATACAAGCCTGATACTTCACCCGGTTTTGCTTTATCGAATGCCCATCTCAACGCTTCTTTTGTACCTCTCACACCACCGATACCATGTTCGGAGCTATACAAATCAGCTCTGTCAAGCAATTTGTATCCGGCTTCTTCGGCGTTAGCCACCATTTTCTCAACAGAAGGATTGGCAGCGATAAACTGGCTGAAGTCATTGTAAGCACGGTTGTATGTTTCCTTGCTGAATTCAACTTCACGCTTCACCACAGCTACTTTATATTTATCCTTCACCGCTTTCTTGTTAGTCACCTGAAGAATAACGTTAGCTTGACCCAACGGCAAGTTTACCAGCTCGTTCACACCTGTGCTGTTAATAGCAGAAATAAATTTCAAGTTGTCACCGTCAATTTGTGCACCTTCGTACTGTGCAGCAGTCATCCAGTTGGAATCACCGGTCTGACCGTATTTCTTAGCAAGATCTACGAAGTTAGCACCACCTTTGATAGCATTGTAGATACTGTCGGCCAGAGTTTTCGTCTTAGCTGCATCTGCCGCATATACCTGAATCTGACGGAACTCAACAGAATCGGCAGCCGCAGTCTTGGCTACAATTTTGAATGAGTTGATCGTATTATCGCCACCATTATAGTAAGGACCATAAACAGAACCAACAGAAGCAGAGTCCAAACGTGCAACTACATCCGACGGGAAAGCAGTCTTGTTGTAGAACAAGTCTACATAAGGAGCTTCCGAACCAACCGAACGAATGAAAGAAGTATAATCATCCGTTGTAGTAGCCAACTGTTCAGTAGCTTCGTCCACTTCCTTCTGGATAGCGGCGCGGTCGGCTGCACTGGCAGTTACCTGTACGTCGATGTATTTGATATCACGAGTTTCCTGGTATTGCTTGAACTGTTCTTTTTTCTTGTTATACAAGTCTTTCAGTTCCGATTCCTTCACTACGATTGTAGAATCTACCACAGAAGAATAAGGAACGGCAGCCAGCAACATATTGTATTGGTTTACTCTTGCGTCGAAAGCATCCTGTGCTTCCACCGGGTTAGAGATAAGCGCTTTGGATACCAATGCCTGATACTTTTCAGCCAGACGGCTCTGAATCAGAGTTTTCTGAATGAACGACCAATATTTATACATATTGTTGTACTGTTCAGCATACTGTGCCGGCATTTGCGATTCGTTCATTTTGGCATATTCTACCAGGAACTTGTTCAACATATCCTTGTCGAAGTTTCCGGTTTGCGGATTCTGGAAAGGAGTCTGTCTCAACAAAGGATGAACGCCAGCTTTCAGGATATCCTGAATTTCAGCAGTAGAAACAGTCAGTCCCAGTGCTTCAGCTTCTTTTTCAATCAGTTTATTGTTAACGTAGGAACGCCATACTTCATCGCGTACCTGACTGGTTTGTTCGTCATTCAAGGCGGTCACTCCACGCATGAGTTTCACCACTTCGGTATATTCTTCTACCAAGTTCTGATACTCCTGAGCGGAAAGAGCGTCTCCGTTCACCTCACCAACGTCATGTGCCTGATGAAAGCAAACAGCGCCAAGCCGATAACAATCACCAATAGAGGTCCTTTCGACCTAATGTTTTGTAATGTTGCCATTTTGATTAATACGATTTATGTTTATTATTATTTCTTCTAATTGTCGTTTTAGCGCACGAAGATACAAAAAATGCTAATATGCTTCTATTTATTGGCTAAAAATTTCTCGGTATTCGTCATTATTCCATGACTTTTAGGCGAACCAGTTCTATTTTCGTCGCTGTCACCTTGATTATCTTGAACTGATAACGTCCTACCCGAATCACTTCATGCAGTTTCGGGAAACTCTGATATTGATTCAGAATCAGTCCTCCCACTGTCAGATATTCGTCGGATTCAGGCAAGTCGAGACCGAACGTTTCGTTGACTTTCTCAATCTCCAGACGGCCGGACAATACATATTCATGTTCGTCTATCTGCTTGCTGATATAGGAAGTGTTATCATGCTCGTCTTCTATATCACCGAAGATTTCTTCTACCAGATCTTCCAATGACACAATACCGGACGTTCCGCCAAACTCGTCCACCACTACCGCAATTGTCTTTTTCTGTTGCATGAACAGTTTCATCAGCTTATTGGCGGACATTGTTTCGGGAACAATCGGCACTTGCTTCACATTCTCGTGCCAGTTGGTCGGTGCGCGAAACATCTCCGAAGAGTGGATGTAACCGACCACATTGTCAATATTACCGTCATATACGATAATCTTGGAGATACCCGACTCTATAAAACGGCTTTTCAGTTCATCCAGCGAAGTTGTGAGATCAACCGCCACCACCTCAGTACGGGGAACAATACAATCGCGTATTTTAATATTCGAGAAGTCAAGTGCGTTCTGGAAGATTTTCACTTCCGTATCCAGTTCCTCCTCATTCTCGGCATTATCAATGCTGCTCTGTACAAAATAATCAAGATCCACCTTTCCGAAAGCTTTGTCGGACGCATCCTTGTTTACCTTCATGCCGAAAATGCGCAGGAAGATGCAAGACAAACCGGAAGACAACTTGGATATAGGATATAAAACAACGTAACAAATAAAAAGTGGAACGGCGAAAACGTTCAATACCATATTGGGATTGATCTTGAACAATGTTTTCGGCAGGAACTCTCCGGTCACCAAAATAATCAGGGTAGAAATGACAGTCTGTGCCAACACCATTAGGAAGTGATTGTCAATAAAGCCGGCCAGCAGATTTTCACCAATGATCTGAGCCATCAGGATACCATAGATAACCAGTGCGATATTGTTACCCACCAACATGGTAGAGATAAACTCGTTCGGGTTCTTGAAAAAGATAGAAAGGATGCGGGAAGTAATGCCCCCTTTGCGTTCCATTTCAAAACGCAGTTTGTCTACCGAGACAAATGCAATCTCCATTCCCGAAAAGAAAGCGGAGAAAAGCATGGTGATTATTAGAGAGATATAAATATTCATAGCTTATTTCACAGAATCTTTTTTCACAGAGTCCGGCAGGGCTTTTGTTTCCGGTTGTGGCGGAGCAGTCGCCTCGTCGTCGACGTAGAATATACCTTCAATATTATGAATCGTATAAACGGTCATTTGCTGATTGGAATCGAACCCATGCCCGGTGATAATCCGGTCCGGTTGCTGGATACGAATAAACTTGTCGGAATACACTTTCTGCGTAGCTTCATTCCAGTAAAGCAGTTCCGTATTGAAACGCTCTCCTTTCCGGTTTTGTATATCCACGTTTCCTATCAGTTTCCAGAGTCTTTCCTTGTCATAGTAGTAGGCAGTATCCGCTTTGATACTGGCTTCTATATGAAAGATCGAATCGAACTGTTCAAGATACACTCCTTTTTCAAATGCCCAATAAGACGGCTTCTTGCGGTCGAAAACCAGCCACTCTTCCGTATTCACCCGATAGCGGGTCACTCCCGAATCGGATATAAGGGTTGTCACTCCGGATGTCTGCATCACTGCCATGGAGTCACGTTCTGTAATAGCATCCCCCGTTATTTTCTTTTTGCCACCACAGGAGGGAAATAAAAGAAGCATAACAATTGTCCCTAAGACAATTGTTATGCTCATGCTTTTATGCAACAAACGGTTCTTTCGTTTTCGCAACATACGTTTATCTAATCGTTGTAGACTCTCCGATCCAGCCACCGATAGTAATACGGTCGCCAGCCTTGTAACCCAACATAAACAGGTCTTTTGCTTGCGGAGTGTGTGCAGAATATCTGCCGATCAATTTGTTTGCTTCTTCAGCTACACTCGGGTCTACTTGTTTTGCGCGTTGCAATTTGTCAATTATAACAAAGTAAGTACACTTGTTCAGTGCAGACTCGTCACTCCAGTTAGGACTCATTGCATAAAGGTTGGCAATCAAGATATACGGAGCGCCATAATTTTCATTGAGACCGATAGCTTTCTGACAGTAAGTTCTTGCCTGTGACAATTTCTTAGCAGAAGCCAACACAGCAGCAGCTGCGTATGCTTTTTCCGCTTTCTTTATATTGTCAGTTTCCAGGTTGATAGCTTCATCAAAGAATTTCACTGCACTGTCGATATCACCTTTTTTGAATGCCTGATATGCACATCCGGTAGCAGCCTCTGCTGTCGGTTCCATTTTATAAGCATAGAAAGATGCCTGCAAATAAGCTTCACTTTCCGTACATTTCATCATTTTCATGATGTCGATTACTTTCTTCAAATAAGCGAGGTCAGTCTGATTAGCTTCTACTTTCGGGCCATAAATTCCTTGCAGTGATTCACAATCAGCCGTACCACTGTTTACAAACAAGGCAACCAAGTTATCTTTGATACCCAGCAGACCTTTCTTCTTTGCTTCATTAGTTTCAGCAGCAATGGCAGCATCAGCATATTCGGAAGCAGCCAGATAATCCTGGATAAATTGTTCCTTATGAGCAGGATCAGCTTTCAGTTTATCCAAAGACATCTGCAGGAAATAGAAAATAGTAGCTCCGGCAGACTCGCCTTTTACAGCATTAACCGATTGGCTCAGCCATTGATAAGCCTGATTCACATCCAGTTTCGGAGCCAAGGCGATATAGTCTACAGCCTTGATACCCAAAGCTTCATCAGCAGAAGATACCTTCGTACCTTTAGCCAGGAATTCATCAGTGTATTTGATACGCAAGTCATGCGTATTCATCAGTTCATTAAAATATTTCTGATATTCCGGATTATTTCTGTCCTTAATCTGTGCCATTAAGCCTTTCAGAATTTTATATCCGTCAGTAAAAGTGTAGAAACGGAGTGTCGGACAGTTTTCCAACACAGCTTTCCAAGGAGTATACGCATCTTTAAAGTTACCTGCACGCACAGCTTCATGCGAGATACTACTGTTTGAATTACAGTTAGTCGCATCCTGTGCTACCACAGTAGTCGCCCCTGCCGAAAGGAACAACATAGCTACAAGCGTTTTAATTTTCATTGTATCTAAATTTTAGTTGTTAGTATAATATTATAGTCGTCTATTCTCTTCTCTTTTTAATTCTTGCATTACTCTACTCTACGCTTGAAGAACCAACGTTCGTTGAACGTCAATCCGATACTTACGCGGAAGATATTTTCGTTCACAAAAGTCGCTTCTTGTCCACTGATACGAACAAACTGTCCGCTGATACTGAGGATAGAGCGTGAACGGGGAACAGGCAGACCGAAACCGGCTGTTACACCATATTCGCGGGTAGCCTTCTTGCCGTTGATCTTATAATACGGGGTCGTATAATAAGCTCCCAAACGATATTTTATGTGAGCAAGATAAGAACGTCCCAGCAAGTTAGGGATATATTCCGCACCCACAGATATTTTAGAACGGTCGCAATAAGCATAAGTTTCATCAAAATCACCACGTATGGATTCATCTGTTGTCCTTACACCAAAGTCTGCTTTCGACCATTGTTGCAAACTGTAATCCACTCCAATTGTCAGGCGTTTGTCATAGTTATAGGTAAATCCGACACCATACGTATTAGGGAGTGCCAATGTAGCATCCGGCGCCACGCTAGTTGAAGTTTCAACCGTACCTGTACTATTAGAGACCAACTGTGTTGTCACATCATAATCATTCCCCAGTTTTATTTTTGGAGAATATACAACACCAAGCGTCACTGAATGTTTCTTATCTATATCCTTTGTATACTGTGCTCCAAAGTCCAGCTTATAAGATGATACAGATGCAGTCGCCTGTTGCACAAAATTATAAGCCCCGGATACATTCGGATAATAAATAGTCCGCGAACGGGTTATATCCCCCCAGAAATAAGAAGCATTTACACCCACTGAAAGATCTTTGAATACCTTCACACCCAATCCGACATATAGTTGGTGTAAACCTCCGTCGCCTGTATAATTTCTGGCATAAGCTGTCGTATTACCAGTTGCGGGATCTGTCGCAGTCTGAGTATCCGACACCGTATATCCCACATTGGAGAACGGCAGCAAACCGATACTCATCGCTAGTCTCCTATGTAACCGGAATTGCATTGCCAGATAGTCGAAACTAGAGTTTTTGGCGTTCAGCTTCACGCCACCGCCACTAATATTCATATTTTGAAGACTGACGCCCCCTTCAAAGAGGAAAGTCAACGAGTCAATGGCTGTATACGAAGCAGGATTCAACGGATTGATCTGCGCTCCGTCCCGGAGTCCGAAAGCAATTCCTCCCATTGCCTTACTGTTTCCGAAGTTCTGGTCAGACAAGTCGCCATAGCCATATCGTGTATAAGGAGAGTTTGTATTATTTTGAGCGATTGCCATTCCGGTAACCATTGTGAGCAATAGCGCCCAAAGCAATCCTACCATTATTATAGTTTAAAATTCTATTTAATCCTTTCAACACTAAAAATCTATCTGCAAAGATGATACTTTTTACGCTGCTATCAAAAGAAAAATCATCTCCGCCCGTTAAAAAAGCCAAAAGTTCAGGATATTTATGCTTCATAGACTCAATATAACCTGAAATTTCGTATTCCATACCTTTCAACACCCCGGCGCGTATAGCCGTTTCGGTATCCCGCCCCATGGGGAGTTTGCGCCCGTTGGAGTCAATAAGAGGCAAGCGTCCGGTAAACTGGTTGAGTGCCTTGAAACGCATCTGCATACCGGGAGAAATATTACCACCATGATACTGTCCTTTCGAGTCTATAAACTCGTAAGTAATGCAAGTTCCCGCATCAATTACCAATATATCTCTACGAGGATATTGCTCATTCGCTCCCACCACAGCAGCCATTCGGTCGTATCCCAGCGTTTCGGGAGTTTCGTACAGGTTGGTGACCGGAAGCGGAGTCTTCGAATCGAGCCACAGCAAAGGGAAAGGCAAGGCGACCAAAGCCGCAAGCACCCGTTCGCTTAAATCAATCACGGTAGCTACAATTCCCTGCTCAACCGGGTATTTGGCACAAAGAGCTTCCAGACAATCCAATGACTGATTGGACTCGGTCAGCACTTCCACCATTTCCCCACCGTCAAAGAGGGCAACCTTCGCAGCGGTATTTCCTATGTCGATAATTAAATTCAATGCATTCTTATCTTTTAGCGGGCGCAAAGGTAAAGTAAAAAAAGAGAAATCGAAACATCTGAGAGAAATTATCTTCTTTTTTGGTTCTTCTTATGTTCTCTCTCTCAAAAAAGTGTGTCGGGCGAACTATATAATATAGAATAATATATATTTTTATTTATATATGCACGGTTGGTGGCACGCCTCCATTTTTCAGCAGGAGATAAATCACTAATTCACAATCAATTATACATGCAAAAGGGGTAGCACGGTTAGTGGCACGCTTTTACGTGTATAATTCCGGTAAAACAGAGGCTCTATTTCACCCAAATGAAGGCTCTATTTACCCCAAACAGAGGCTCTATTTTGATAAAACAGAGCCTCTGTTTCACGAATCCAACAATTCTTTGTATATTCGCTGCCAAAATAAAACGAACCTACTGATGAAACGGTCTTTTTTATATGTAATCTTCTCTCTTTTCCTGTTGCTCCTGCCCATTGGACAAACAACTGCCAACAGCAATGACTCTATCCGTCTTAGCCTGCTGACTTGTGCTCCCGGAGAAGTGATATACACCCTGTTCGGACACACTGCCATTCGTTACGAAAATCCCTCACAAGGGATTGACGTCGTATTCAATTACGGCTTATTCAGCTTTGACATCCCTAACTTCGCTCTCCGCTTCTCACTCGGAGAAACGGACTACCGGCTGGGAGTGATCGACTACCCTCATTTTGCAGGAGAATATGCCTATTTCGGACGCAGCGTATGGCAACAGACACTTAACCTGAACAACGAAGAAAAGGCCGAACTAATCCGCCTGTTACAAGAAAATTACCGCCCCGAAAACCGGGTGTACCGTTATAATTTCTTTTACGATAATTGTGCCACCCGTCCCCGCGACAAGATAGAAGAAAGTATTGCAGGCAAAGTGATTTATCCCGTAGAACCGCAAGACGGTTCACGTACCTTCCGCGAGATCGTCCACCAATATTGCAAAGGACATCCGTGGGCACGTTTCGGCATTGATCTATGCATCGGAAGCGAAGCCGATCGGCCTATCACGCAGCGACAGATGATGTTTGCCCCGTTCTATCTAATGGATGCATTTGCCGGCGCACAAATTACCGGTGATTCCATTCAACGCCCGCTTGTAACGGACAGCGAACTGATTGTGGATGCCACTCCCGAAGAAGATGAAAGCTTTTGGATACCCACTCCGCTGCAATCCGCTCTTCTCCTCTTTATACTTACCGCCGCCGCTACCATTTACGGCATCCGCCGACGGACAGGACTCTGGGGAGTCGACCTCATATTGTTCGGTACGGCAGGTATCGCAGGATGTATCCTTGCGTTCCTGGCCCTCTTCTCCGAACACCCGGCTGTCAGCTCCAATTTCCTGTTATTTGTCTTTCATCCGGGCCAGCTTCTTTTCCTTCCTTACATCATATATTGTGTCCGAAAAGGGAAGAAATGTTGGTATTTGACCTTAAATCTTATTATTTTAACACTTTTTATAGTGCTTTTTCCGGTAATTCCGCAAAGATTTGACTTTGCTGTTGTACCTTTGGCACTCTGTTTGCTGATACGTTCAGTGAGCAATCTAATTGTGACATCTAAAAAGAAATAATGAAAGGACTACTAACTTCCCTTATCACCGTACTGACCTTCACCGGGCTGCAAGCCCAGTCGCTACCTGCCGCCCCTAAATTAGTGGTGGGACTGACGATCGACCAATTACGTACGGACTATCTGGAAGCATTTTCGTCACTTTACGGCGAGAAGGGCTTCAAACGTCTTTGGAAAGAGGGAAGAGTGTTCCATAACGCCGAATATACTTTCAGCGGTGTAGACCGCGCTTCCGCCATAGCTGCCATTTATAGCGGTACGACGCCCTCCATGAACGGAATTATCTCCAAACGCTGGATGGACGCCGCCACCCTCCGCCCCGTCAACAGCACGGACGACACGGCATTTATGGGATATTACACCGATCAGACGGTCGCCCCCACCAAATTGCTGACTTCCACCATTGCCGACGAGCTTAAAATAGCTACACAAGGCAAGGGACTTGTATACGCCATTGCCCCCAACTGCGACGCCGCCATTTTTGCCGCCGGACATGCCGGAAACGGTGCTTTCTGGCTCAATCCCAATACCGGAAAATGGAGCGGGACAACCTACTACGGAGAATTTCCCTGGTGGGCAAGTCAATACAACGACCGCCAGGCTGTCGATTTCCGTATCGCCGGCATGACATGGGAACCGGTTTTCCCGCGGGGGATGTACACTTTCCTGCCAGATTGGCGGGATATGCTTTTCAAATATAAATTTGACGACGACCGCAACAACAAGTTCCGACGGTTCATCGCCAGTCCCTTTGTGAACGATGAAGTCAATGCACTCGCCGAAGAAGCGCTCAACAAAAGTTCTATCGGTATGGACGATATTACTGACTTATTGGCACTGACTTATTATGCGGGCAACTACGCACATAAATCCGTACAGGAATGTGCTATGGAAATACAAGACACATACGTACGTCTCGACCGCAGTATCGCCAACCTGCTCGATGTGCTCGACAAGAAGGTAGGACTACAAAACGTGCTTCTTTTCGTCACCTCGACCGGTTATACGGACAGCGAATCGCCCGATTCGGGATTATACAAAATCCCCGGCGGAGAGTTTTATCTCAACCGCTGCGCCGCCTTGCTGAATATGTACCTCATGGCTACATACGGTGAGGGAAAGTACGTTGAAACCCACTACAACCAGCAAATCTATCTGAACCATAAATTACTGGAAAAGAAAGAACTGAACTTGACGGAAATACAGCAGAAGTCCGCCGAATTCCTGATGCAGTTCAGCGGAGTGAACGAGGCATATTCCGCCAACCGGCTTCTACTGGGTTCATGGACTCCGGAGATCTATAAAATACGCAACGGTTACCACCGCAAACGTTCGGGAGACCTCGTAATCGACGTCCTCCCCGGGTGGACAATCGTCAACGAGAATGGTGGCGAAAACAAAGTGGTACGCCATTCTTATATCCCTTCGCCATTGATTTTCATGGGACATTCCGTGAAACCGGCCGTTATCCAGACACCTGTAACAATAGACCATATCGCGCCTACACTGGCACATTTTATGCGCATCCGGGCTCCCAACGCCTGCACATCTGCTCCTATTACCGGCCTGCGGTAAAAGAAACCTCACAAAAACAGGGCGCAAAACATAAATAAATCAGCATTTTAATGTAACTTTGCGCAAACTATTTTAATTCGATAAATAATAAACATACTTATACAAATGGGATTCAATGAATTTTTAAGCTCGATTTTCGGAAACAAATCCACGCGAGACATGAAAGAAATCAAGCCCTGGGTGGAGAAAATCAAAGCTGCTTACCCGGAGATTGAGAAACTGGACAACGACGCACTCCGTGCCAAAACGGAAGAACTCAAAAAATATATCCATGAGTCGGCTACCGCCGAACGTGCGAAAGTGGAAGAACTGAAAGCGAGTATCGAAAGCCTGGAACTGGAAGACCGCGAAGAAGTCTTTGCACAAATCGACAAGATAGAAAAAGAAATTCTGGATAAATACGAAAAAGCACTGGACGAAGTACTGCCCGTTGCTTTCTCAATCGTCAAGGCTACTGCAAAACGTTTCACGGAAAATGAAGAAATCGTAGTTACCGCCACTGATTTCGACCGCCAACTGGCTGCTACAAAAGACTTTGTACGCATCGAGGGCGATAAGGCCATTTATCAGAATCACTGGATAGCCGGTGGTAACGATACGGTCTGGAACATGGTACACTACGATGTACAGTTGTTCGGTGGTGTCGTTCTGCACAAAGGCAAGATTGCGGAAATGGCAACCGGTGAAGGTAAGACATTGGTGGCTACCCTCCCCGTATTCCTGAATGCACTGACCGGAAACGGTGTGCACGTGGTTACCGTGAATGATTATCTGGCAAAACGTGACTCCGAATGGATGGGCCCTCTTTATATGTTCCACGGTTTGAGCGTAGATTGCATCGACCGTCACCAGCCGAACTCCGACGCACGCCGCCAGGCATATCTGGCAGACATCACGTTCGGTACCAACAACGAATTCGGTTTCGACTACCTGCGTGACAATATGGCGATCAGCCCGAAAGACCTTGTACAGCGTCAGCACAACTACGCTATCGTCGATGAGGTCGACTCCGTATTGATCGATGACGCCCGTACTCCGCTGATTATCTCCGGTCCCGTGCCGAAAGGTGACGACCAACTGTTCGAGCAGCTCCGTCCGCTAGTAGAGCGTCTGGTAGAAGCACAGAAAGTATTGGCAACCAAGTACTTGTCTGAAGCAAAAAAACTGATCGCATCCAACGATAAGAAAGAAGTGGAAGAAGGATTCCTCGCCCTGTACCGCAGCCACAAATGTTTGCCGAAGAACAAAGCATTGATTAAGTTCCTGAGTGAACAGGGCATTAAAGCCGGTATGCTGAAGACGGAAGAAATCTACATGGAGCAGAACAACAAGCGTATGCACGAAGTGACGGAACCGTTGTACTTCGTCATTGATGAAAAGCTGAACAGTGTAGACCTGACCGATAAAGGTATCGACCTGATCACCGGTAACTCCGAAGACCCGACATTGTTCGTTCTTCCGGACATTGCCGCAGAACTTTCGGAATTGGAGAATATGAACCTGACCAACGAACAGTTGTTGGAGAAAAAGGACGAACTGCTTACAAACTACGCTATTAAATCGGAACGTGTACATACTATCAACCAATTGTTGAAGGCTTACACCATGTTCGAGAAAGACGACGAATACGTAGTGATCGACGGACAGGTGAAGATTGTAGACGAACAGACCGGACGTATCATGGAAGGCCGCCGTTACTCTGACGGATTGCACCAGGCTATCGAAGCCAAAGAAGGCGTGAAAGTGGAAGCTGCCACACAGACTTTTGCTACGATTACTCTGCAGAACTACTTCCGTATGTATCACAAGCTATCCGGTATGACCGGTACAGCCGAAACGGAAGCCGGCGAACTCTGGGACATCTACAAACTGGATGTGGTAGTGATCCCGACCAACCGCCCGATTGCCCGTAAAGATATGAACGACCGCGTCTACAAGACGAAACGTGAAAAATATAAAGCCGTAATCGAAGAAATCGAACAACTGGTGAACGCCGGACGCCCGGTATTGGTAGGTACTACTTCGGTAGAAATCTCCGAAATGCTGAGCAAGATGTTGACCATGCGCAAGATCGAACACAAGGTGCTGAATGCGAAGTTACACCAGAAAGAAGCTGATATTGTTGCTACTGCCGGTTTGAGCGGAACAGTTACCATTGCCACCAACATGGCCGGTCGTGGTACCGACATCAAACTAAGCCCGGAAGTGAAAGCCGCAGGCGGTTTGGCAATCATCGGTACGGAGCGCCACGAATCCCGCCGTGTAGACCGCCAGTTGCGTGGTCGTGCAGGACGTCAGGGTGACCCGGGTTCTTCTGTATTCTTCGTGTCACTGGAAGACGACTTGATGCGTCTGTTCTCCTCCGACCGTATCGCCAGCGTAATGGACAGGCTCGGTTTCCAGGAAGGTGAAATGATTGAGCACAAGATGATTTCCAACTCTATCGAACGTGCACAGAAGAAGGTAGAAGAAAACAACTTCGGTATCCGTAAACGCCTGTTGGAATATGACGACGTGATGAACAAGCAACGTACGGTTGTCTATACGAAACGCCGCCATGCTTTAATGGGCGAACGTATCGGTATGGATATTGTGAACATGATTTGGGACCGTTGCGCCAACGCTATCGAGAACAACGACTACGAAGGTTGCCAAATGGAACTGCTTCAGACGTTGGCTATGGAAACTCCGTTCACCGAAGAAGAATTCCGCAACGAGAAGAAAGAGAAACTGGCTGAAAAGACATTCGGCATTGCCATGGAGAACTTCAAACGTAAGACTGAACGCCTGGCACAGATTGCCAATCCGGTTATCAAACAGGTATATGAGAACCAGGGACACATGTACGAGAACATCCTGATTCCTATCACGGACGGTAAACGTATGTACAATATCTCTTGTAACCTGAAAGCTGCTTACGAATCCGAATCCAAAGAGGTAGTAAAAGCATTTGAAAAGTCAATCCTGCTGCACGTTATCGACGAAGCATGGAAAGAGAACCTGCGCGAACTGGATGAACTGAAACACTCTGTACAGAATGCAAGCTACGAGCAGAAAGACCCGTTGTTGATTTACAAACTGGAATCTGTAACGTTGTTTGACTCAATGGTGAATAAGATTAACAATCAGACTGTTTCTATCTTGATGCGCGGACAAATTCCTGTACAGGAAGCTCCGGATGAACAGGCTGCCCGTCGTGTAGAAGTACGCCAGGCTGCACCGGAACAGCGTCAGGACATGAGCAAGTATCGTGAGAACAAGCAGGACCTGAGTGATCCGAATCAGCAGGCTGCTGCCAGTCAGGATACGCGCGAGCAACAGAGACGTGAACCGATTCGTGCCGAAAAGACCGTAGGACGTAATGATCCCTGTCCATGCGGAAGCGGCAAGAAGTATAAAAACTGTCACGGAAAGAACGTTTGATAAAGAAGAGTTCAAGTAGTTAATTAGTCCTAACTACTTTACTAAATAATAAAGGCTGCCTGACAAGTCAGTAGTATCTGCAATTCCCCTTCTTCGAGAAGAAGGGGTGGCTGAAAGCCGGGGTGGTAGGTGGATACACAATGCTGATAATAATAGACTTATATATTCACCTACCACCTCCCCCTACGGGGACTCCTCCTTCCCGAAGGAGGAGAGTTTTAGATACTATCGACTTTTGTCAGGCGGCCTCTTTCTTTTATTCGTGTAAAATAGTACTTTTGTTCAAACTACTAAATGAATCAAACTATGGCAAAATCTTATTCACTGGCATTCATCTCTCTGTTCCTGTTGCTATTCAACAGTTGCCAGAGCATCGAACAGATTTCCATTGATTATCTGCAACCCGCCGACTTGAGTTTTCCACCCCAGCTCCGAAAGGTAGCTGTTGTGAATAACACCAGCGATGCACCGGATAACAAATTGATTACAGAAGTACAGAAAACGAAGGAAAACGTTCCGGAAGTAAGTCGTGCCACAGCCTATGCCAACGGTGATCCCAAGATTGCTGCCGAATCATTGGCTGAAGAAATAGCCCACCAGAATTACTTTGATGAAGTTGTCATTTGTGACTCCGCCTTACGTGCCAATGACAAGTTAGCGCGTGAAAATATGCTAAGTCAAGAGGAAGTCAGCCAGTTAGCTTCCGATTTAGGAGTTGATTTTATTATTGCATTAGAGAATCTGCAATTCAAAGCAACCAAGACCATTCGTTATCTACCCGATTTCAATTGTTATCAGGGAGCTATGGATGTAAAAGTATATCCCACAGTACGGGTTTATGTGCCGGGACGAAGCAAGCCCATGACCACCCTTCACCCTAATGACAGTATCTTTTGGGAAGATTTCGGAGGTTCGGTCACAGAAGCGGCTGCCCGTATCATTCCCGAAAAGGAAATGTTGAAAGAAGCTGCGGAATTTGCAGGAACAGTTCCGGTAAAGCATCTGGTTCCGATATGGAAAACGGGAAAACGGTATTTATACACCGGCGGTTCGGTTCAGATGCGCGATGCAGCTATCTACGTCCGCGAAAATTCATGGGATAATGCATTCGAACTTTGGCATCAGGCTTTCGAAGGAACCAAGAACACAAAGAAGCAGATGAGGGCCGCCTTCAATATTGCCGTGTATTATGAGACGAAAGATAGTCTGTCTCAAGCTGTGAAATGGGCGGAAAAGGCACAGCAACTAGCCAAGAAGATAGAGAAAAAGAATGTTGTCAACAATGTCAAAGCGAGTATTGACGATGTGCCGAATTATTACCTCACCAGCCTCTATTTGGCCGAATTGAAGGAGAGAAATGCTCAAATATCCAAATTAAAGATGCAAATGAGCCGATTTAATGATGATTTTTAAGGAAATCATGTATCAAATCTTATTTTTTTTATACCTTTGAACTGACAAAAAGAAGGAACCTATGAAACTGAGCCAACAATCATTATCTATCATCGAATCGGCTATCCAAAAGGCAGTCGGCAAATATGTATGCAATTGTGAACAGACAGTCGTAACCGATATTCATCTGCAACCGGACCAGACGTCAGGGCAACTGAATATTTACAACGATGATGATGAAGAACTAGCAAACGTCATGGTGGAAGAATGGGCAACATACGACGGCGATGATTTCCTCGAAAATATCGAGCCCGGCTTACGTAGTATCCTTTGCAGAATGAAAGATGCAGGTGACTTCGACAAGGTGACTATCCTGAAACCTTATTCGTTTGTACTGGTGGATGAGGACAAAGAAACGGTAACTGAACTATTGTTGGTAGACGACGATACGATGCTGGTGAATGACGAGCTACTGAAAGGATTGGATAAAGAGTTGGATGATTTTCTGAAAGAGTTGCTGGAAAAGTAAAATCTAATATATGGCAATAAAAAAGATTCTGTTAGTAGCTTCTTTTTTACTTCTGCTTATACAGACCTATGCGAATACGGCTTATTTTAAACACTTAAGTGTACAGGATGGCTTGTCGCAGGTCAATATAATATCCATTTATCAAGATGAGACGGGAGCATTATGGTTTGGTTCTTTTGAAGGAATCAATCGATATAATGGCCAGTCCGTCACTGTATTTCACCCTTCCCAAGACAACATAGGTCTGACCGAAAATGAAATTATGGCCATTTGCGGCAATAAAAAAGGGAATGTATACATACAGGCACTGCATGACTTGGTGTGCTACAATACCCGCACACAACAGTTTCATAAATTACGCGCAAATAATGTCTCCAACATATACTACAAGAACGATACGCTTTGGATTGCCGGGCGCAACAAACTGGAGTTCCGGGTGGAAGGAGACTCTACTATCCGCCTGCTCACCACTTTCAAAGAAAATATAAGAGTTTCTTCACCTATCTGCTGCACTGATGACGGATATATATACATAGGTATGAACAAGGGACTTCTACGAATCGACCGTGCACAACCCGAACGCCAACACTCTCTCCTGCCCGACATCAAAGTACAAAGTCTTTATCAGGATTCTCAAAAGAACTTATGGATATGTACCTCCCGCCAGGGAGTGTATCGGCTGGCTCCCGACGGTTCTATCCTCAACTTCCGCAACCTTCCCGATAATACCAACTCATTATCGAACAACGATGTGCGCTGTGCTATCGAAGATGACTTAGGAAATCTGTGGTTCGGCACATTTTATGGACTGAATAAATACAACCCGTCAACACAAGTATGGGAGAATCATGTTCATCAAAATAATATATCCCATAGTTTGAGCCACTCATCCATTTTCGCTCTCTACAAAGATACGCAAGGAGGAATCTGGATAGGGACTTATTTCGGAGGTGTCAACTACTACAACCCCACTGATGATCATACCAGCTACTACGAAGCCAATCCCGATATTCCTCATGCACTCAGTTTCCCCGTTGTAGGTAAAATGCAGGAAGATTCCGAACATAATTTATGGATATGTACCGAAGGAGGAGGACTGAATTTCTTAGACCGGCAAACCCGGCAATTCACCCGATATGTCCACAACAAGGGAGGCTTGTCCGGAATCGGGCACAATAATCTGAAATGTATCTGGCTGCGCAAAGAAACCGGGCAATTGTATATCGGTACGCATACAGGGGGACTCACGATCTTTGACACTCGAAGGAAAACAGCACATACACTCAAAAATAGCCCCGACAAAGCCAACTCTTTACCCAGCAATGTGATAAATGACTTACAACCCTATAAAGGAAAACTCGTCCTGTCTACCCAAGCAGGAATCGTAGCCATGAATCCGGAAACGGAGACTTTCGAGCCGTTATCCTCCCTGCCCGACGTCCGGAGTCTTATAGAGGACTATATTTATGTAACATTTCATATCGACTGGAATGACAATATCTGGTTAGCCAACGGCAACGGCGGAATAACCCGGGTGAACCTGTTGACAGGAAAAAGACAGAATTACCGGCATGACCTCAAAAAAGAACACAACATCGGACGCTTCAAAGTGCTACATATCTTCGAGAACCATTTAGGCGAATTATTCTTCAGTACGGCAGGTTCCGGGTTATTCAAATATGAACCGGAAACAGATTCTTTCTTCCGCTTCGCCATGGAGGACAATCTTCTAATGAGTAATTATTGCTATTATGTCGCCGAATCGCCTTCACACGAATTGTTCGTACTCCACAACCGGGGGATCTCCTGCCTGAATTCTGAAAAAAAGGAACTCACATATACATACGTTATTCCATATATGAGTTTCGGACAAGGCTCATGTATCTATTTTACTCAAAGCGGAGAATTATTCCTCGGAGGAACCAACGGCTTGGTTTCTCTGCCGGGAATACAGAATCTCCCCACATCGAATGATCATCAATTCTACTTCGACCAACTGATTATCAACAATAAAGTGATACAACCCGGAGATGAGTCACACATCTTGTCACAAACGATGCCTTATACGGAATCTATCAAGTTGGCACACAATCAAAACAGTCTTATCCTGGAAATAGCCACCTCCAATTATACACAAAACAAGTATAAATATGAATACCAATTGGAAGGTTTCGACCGGACATGGCTTCCGCTACACTCCCCGAAAATAGTATATACAAATCTCGACCCGGGACATTATAAACTGACTGTACGCGAGAAAAACGATTCGCAAACGATCTGTGGTGAACGTTCGCTTCATATCTATATCCGCCCCCCTTTCTATGCCAATCTCTATGCCTACTTATTATATATACTGATTCTCTGTCTTGTACTGTATGCTATCATCCGTTTTAACACCCGGCAGGCTAAACTGAAAGCATCGCTGGAATTTGAGAAGAAAGAAAAAGAAAGAATCAAGGAAATGAACCAGGTCAAGCTGCGTTTCTTCACAAATATCTCACACGAATTCCGCACTCCACTAACGCTTATCATCGGACAAATAGAGAACTTATTACAATTAAACAAGCTCTCTCCCTCCATGTACAACCGTCTGCTGCGTATTTATAAGAACGCCAGCCACATGCGCACGCTCATCTCCGAGCTGTTGGATTTCCGCAAACAAGAACAGGGTTATCTGAAACTGAAGGTGGAATGCCGTGATATTGTCGCCTTCACCAAGGAAGTTTATATGTCATTCTATGAATACGCACTCAAGCATCACATCGCATATCGTTTCGAGACTTCCGAACCAAGTATTAATCTATGGTTCGACCCGGTGCAGATGCAGAAAGTTATTATCAACCTGCTATCCAACGCTTTCAAATATACTCCCGCAGAAGGAAATATCACAGTCAGTATCCGTATGCACTCCCAACAGGTATTGCTCCAAATCAAGGATAGCGGAACCGGTATCCCACAGGAGTCAATCCATAAAATATTCGACCAATTCTATCAGATAGACGGACAAAGATCCAATTTATCTTTGGGAACGGGCATCGGACTGACCTTGAGCAAAAATATCGTGGAATTACATCAAGGAAATATCCGTGTAGAAAGTAAGGTGGATGAAGGAAGCTGTTTTACCGTAATCCTGAAAACAGGCAACAGCCATTTTAAAGCGGACCAGCTACAAACGGAAAATACATCGGCGTGCATGATTAGCACGGAGCTGATTCCACTGGAGAAACTGCCATTGGAAGAAGAAACAGCAGAACATACACTCACAGAAAAGCCGGTCATACTGATCGTAGAGGACAACGACGATATCCTCGAAATGCTGAAGGAAATATTTTATCCCATTTATGAAGTACACACCGCCGGAAACGGGAAAGAAGGATTTGAACAGGCGTTGACAATACAGCCGGATATTGTACTAAGCGATGTCATGATGCCCGAAATGTCCGGAAAGGAAATGTGTTATAAGATAAAGAACACGGTTAACCTGTCACATATACCTGTCGTACTATTGACTGCGCAGACATCTGTGGAATATACGATAGAAGGATATATGTATGAAGCGGACGACTATATCACGAAGCCGTTTAACGTAAAACTGCTCGTCTCACGCTGCAACAATCTGGTGAAAAGCCGAAGAAAGCTGATTGAGAAGTTCAGAAATCAACAGCCGGCCACTGTGACGGATATTGCCGTCAACCAAGCCGACCGGGAACTTATCAAGAAAGCGACAGAAATCATTTCCAACAACTTTGAAAACCCGGAGTTCAATATGAATGTGCTTGCCGCCGAACTGGGATTGGGACGCAACAAGCTATATACACGTATGAAAGAGATCACCGGCCTGACTCCTAACGAATTTACGCTTAAAATGAAACTCGACGAGAGTATGCGCCTGCTCAAAAACAACCCGGAACTGAATATCTCCGAAATATCCGACCGATTAGGGTTCTCAACGACCCAATATTTCAGCAAATGTTTCAAATCCGTCTTCGGAATGGCACCGCTTACATTCCGAAAGTCCAATCCCGCCGCACCGGATACGTCTGTCTAATCCGATAAAACATGATTTATCTTTCCCGAGGACAATAACACAGGATATTCGGGACAATTTTGTATGTCCTCTAAGCAATAAATACGTAATCTTTGCACCATTAACTAACAAAAACCTAAAAATATATGAAGCTAGTATCCATTCTATCTTTTTACTTATTGTCAACCTTTTCGACTCTGTACGGCAAAGGTGATAATAAAATAATAACCCATTCTTTCGACCGGGCAGAGCAGCAATATACTGCCATGCTGAAGGCCTTACCCGAACCAACCGCTTATCCGCGTACTACCGATAACAACGGAAAGTTGCGTACCACTCCACTCAATGACTGGACGGAAGGCTTTTATCCCGGCAGCCTTTGGTATATCTACGAGAACAATAAGCAAAATACATGGAAACAGGAAGCAATCCGCTGGACAGAAGCCTTGGAACCGCTAAAGAAACAGAAAGGACACCATGACATCGGCTTCCTTATTTATTGCAGCTTCGGCAATGCATACCGCCTTACAAAAAAGGAAGAATACAAACAGATCATCATAGAAGCAGCAAACTCACTCTGCACGCGTTTCAGCCCGAAGACAGGGTGTATCAAATCATGGAATTACCGGAAATCATGGAATGGTAAAGACGAATGGTTCTACCCCGTTATCATCGACAATATGATGAATCTGGAATTACTTTATTTCGCCAGCAAAGTGACCGGTGACCCGCATTATGCAGAAATAGCCAACTCGCACGCTATCACCACCGCGCGGGAACAATTCCGTGAAGATTACAGTAATTATCACGTAGTCAACTACGACCCGGAAACCGGAAAAGTACTCCACAAACAAACCTGTCAGGGATTCTCCGACAATTCCGCCTGGGCACGCGGACAAGCATGGGCCATTTACGGATACACAATGGCTTATAGAGAAACAAAGAAACCCGAGTTTCTGGAAATGGCACAGCGCACCGCCGAATTCTGGCTCAACCACTCCAATCTGCCCGAAGACATGGTACCCTACTGGGATTTCAATGCCGGACAGGAAGGCTATGTCCCCGAATGGGAGTATGACGCAAACGACTTCAAAGAGATACCAAGAGACGCCTCAGCCGCAGCTATCACAGCTTCCGCCCTACTTGAACTTTATCAATATGTAGATAAGAAAACTGGAAAAAGATATTACCAGGCAGCAGTGAAAACGTTAAAATCATTGGCTTCGCCAAGTTATCTGGCTGCCCAAGGAACCAACGGCAACTTTCTCTTAAAACATTGTGTAGGAAGTATCCCGCACAAAAACGAAATTGACGTACCGTTGGTATATGCCGATTACTACTTCTTGGAAGCACTGCACAGATATAAGAATTCAAAAGGTATAAAGTAAGCTTTTTGACAGAATATTAGAATAATAACTTAACACAGAAAGAAGGTTGGTCCCCCTATCCACCCTTCTTCCACAAAAGAGGCCGGAAATGTCATCACTTCCGGCCTCTTTTACGTTTATCCCCACAAAATTAAGCATATACAATTGTACCCCATGACAATTTTACCCTACTTTCGGTACAATCTTCCTAGGTAACCTACCTTCAAATACACAATCTTTGCACTATCATAATCCTCCGAAAAGAATCATAATTATAAAACATACTTATAACTAATTTTTAAATTATAAACTTATGAAGAACAGCACTCAACGAACGTCATGCGTTCACAACTCAAAAAAGAGTGGTTCATTATCCGGAATAATGCAACTCTCAATGGCGATACTATTTGCTTTTAGTATCACGACACAGGCGGAAGCCATAGAATATCCGTCTGCAAAAGTACAGACTGCAATCAACCAGCAAAGTAAAATCAAGATTACAGGCACAGTTGTTGATCAGGCAGGAATTCCCATTATCGGTGCTAATATAACCATTAAAAACCAAACCGGTACCGGAACGATCACCGATATCGACGGCCGGTTCACATTGGAAGTCCCCGCCAATTCTACCCTTTCGATATCCTATATCGGATACAAGAATCAGGAAATAAGAATCACAAGCAGCAAACCACTTACCATTAAACTCCAAGACGATGCCGAAGTCTTAGATGAAGTTGTAGTAACAGCTTTGGGTATCAAAAGAGAGGAAAAGGCGTTGGGGTATGCCGTACAGAAAGTTAGCGGCGACCAACTGACCACCATAAAAAGCGTAGATGTGACTTCCGGACTGAACGGTAAAATTGCCGGATTGAAGGTAGAAAACAGTACGGAATTCAATGAAGCCCCCAATCTAAAGCTGCGCGGCGAAAACCCGCTGATTGTTATTGACGGGGTTCCTTACAAAAATATGTCGCTACGGGATATCGCTTCGGATGATATAGAATCTATTGATGTACTGAAAGGGGCTACGGCTTCCGCCTTGTATGGTGCGCGGGGTGGTTCGGGTGCCGTCATGATTACCACCAAAAGAGGAAAAGAAGAAGGGTTGCAGGTAACCGTAAACAGCAGTACGATGTTCAATGCCGGATATCTAAAATTACCGGAAGTACAAACATCTTACAGTTCGGGAAAAAATGGTATATACAATGATAACTCCAGTTATGTATGGGGAGCCAAACTGGACATCGGCAATGAAGCCATGCAATACAACCCGTATACTCAAGAACGGGAAATGACAGAACTGACTTCCAGAGGGAAAAATAACCTGAAAAACTTCCAGGAACTGAGTTTCATCACCAACAACAACGTAAGCGTCACTCAGAAAGGCAAATATGGAAGTATCCGTACCTCATTGACACACGTCTACAACAAAGGCCAATGGCCCAACGAGAAATTAAACAAAATAACCTATACCGTATCAGGAGACATGAAATATAAGAAATTCAGTTCCGAGGCCGGAATCACTTACAACAAGAGATTCTATCCCAATATGGGCGGATCGGCCTATCACGGTACAGGCTATATTTACAATCTTCTAGTATGGTCGGGCAGTGAATACGATATACGGGATTATAAGAATTACTGGAAAATAAAAGACGAACAATCCAATTGGTGGGACCGGGGCGGTTGGTATGACAACCCTTATTATATAGCCAACGAGTTAACAAGTTCGGACAATTACGATGTAGTCAATGCCTTTGTCAATGCTTCTTATGATATTACTTCCTGGTTGAAACTATCCCTGCGTTCGGGTGCTGATATGTATACGGAAAAAAGCGAAACTAAAGCTCCGGTAGGTTCCGTGACCGGCAAGGGAGAGAAAAAAGGATATTATTCTGTCTATCAAAAAAGAGGATTCAGTACCAATAATGATATTATGCTGACTGCCGAACATAAATTCGGTGATATCAGTGTGGACGGATTCGTCGGAGGAAATATTTACTATTACCAGAATGACAATTTAAGCTCAAACACTGCCGGCGGATTAATCATTCCAGGGTATTATTCGCTAAAAGCATCGGTAGACCCTGCCGAAACCAGTAAAACTTATAACAGCAAACAAACGAATTCCATTTACGGAAAAATAGGTTTAGCTTATAAAAGTGCGGTCTTTGTAGAAGCAACGGGACGTAACGACTGGTCGTCAACCTTACCGGAAGAGACTCGTTCTTATTTCTATCCGGCTGTTTCCGGTAGCGTAGTGCTCTCCGAATTCATCAAAATGCCCAAAGTTATCGACTTCTGGAAAATAAGAGGTTCGTGGACAACCACCAAACATGATATGGATGTATATGCTATCAATGATGTTTATTCTATCAGTACCGATGTATGGGACAACATGAGTGCCGCCTACTCTCCTACAACAATTCGAAACAGCCTGCTTTCTCCTTCCCAAACACGTTCATACGAACTGGGTACAGCCATTCATTTATTTGGGAACCGCCTGCGTCTGGATTATACATATTATAATACACTCAAATTTAACAATACCCGGAACGCCGGACTCAGTTCTGTAAGCGGATACAGCAATACACAAGTCAACATGGACGAAGAACAAGTAAGAAAAGGAATGGAACTCTCCATTTCCGGTGATATCATAAAGAATCGGGAATTGACATGGTCTGCCATGTTCAACTGGTCACGCGACCGCTACTATTACCATAAAATAGACCCGGTATACTCTACCCAAAAACCTTGGGTAGCCGAAGGGGAACGTTGGGACTGGGTAGCAATTTACGACTACCAAAGGGATCCGGCAGGAAATATCGTACACGGAAGTGACGGATTCCCTCTCGTCAATAAGTTTACGACACTCAAAGGATATAGTGAACCTGATTGGATATGGGGACTCAGCACATCAGTCAACTGGAAGGGAATCACCCTGAGTATCACCATTGACGGACGTGTAGGAGGTGTCGGTTATTCTATGACAGACCAGGCCATGTGGAACTCCGGCGCACATATAGACAGTGACAATCAATATCGATACGAAGAAGTAGTCAACAACAATAAGACATTCACAGGCCAAGGGGTCAAAGTGGTATCAGGCAAAGCCGAATGGGATGCAAACGGAAATGTAATTATGGACAACCGTGTATTTGCTCCCAATGATAAAGTCGTTTCGTATCAAGACTATATGATGAATACTAATCCATACGCATCGGGTGATAATAAAAGAGCGCAAAACTGGTTCGACAAGACGTTTATCAAGCTTCGCGACTTATCTATCAGTTACGAAATACCACAATCCGTTTGCCAGAAAATAGGAATGAAAGGTGCTTCAGTCGGCTTTGTCGGACAGAACCTGCTGATGTGGGCAAAAGAGTTTCGCTTCAGTGACCCCGATAAAGTGCAGAATGCACTAAGTTCACCTTCTATCCGTTACATGGGATTTAACGTTAAGTTTGACTTCTAAAAGAATGAATAATATGAAAGCAATAAAATATATCGCGAGCCTGCTCGCCGGAATTACCCTATTTTCATGCGATAACTTTGAGGATATCAATACGAATCCGGACTCTGTGACCAAAGTATCACCCAAGCTTCTGGCAACGGGTGCCATTGTAGGGCTTATGAAACCTTCCAAAGGCAAAAACTTCATTTATAATCAAATGACCTGCAAATATATCGGCTGGTCGGAAGCATTGGAAGGAACGCAGTATAACAACTTCGGACGCGAAAGTTTCAGCGGCTACACCTCGCTGACCAACTATAAGCTCATGGCGGAACTGACAGACAAAGACGAGACAATGAATGAAGATAAAAGGAACGCATACAAAGGTCTGGCACTTTTCCTGAAGGCTTACCGGCTATTCGAATACACTCTCAATGTAGGTGATATTCCCTACGAAGGAATCCTCGAGGGCAAGGAAGGAAATCTAACTGTAGCCTACAACACACAAGAGGATGTTTTCAAATTCCTGCTCAATGATCTGGATAAGGCACACGAATACTTCCAGAACGCCAACCAGACAACATTTGACGGTGATCCTATCTTCGGTGGAAAGGTAGAACAGTGGCATAGAGTATCGAATGCTTTAGAATTAAGAGTTCTAATCAACTTATCCAAGAAGATTAATTCCACTGACATCAATATTAAATCCAAATTTAATGAAGTACTCGACCGTAACTTGTTGTTACGTTCCAACGCTGATAATTTACAAATCACTTTCTCCACGAAAGAAGGACAGCTATATCCATTTAATGAATCATTGCATTCCTACAAACAATACGTAATGATATCCGGTCTGGTTATTGACGCACTGAAAGCCAATGAGGACTATCGCCTCTTTTATTACGCAAATCCTTCCGAAGGGAAATTAAATTCCGGTAGCCAGGAAAACGACTGGGATGCTTACATAGGAATCGACCCGTCGGATCCGATAGACGAATTAAAGCTAATAGCCGATCAAACGAAAGAATTCTGCCAGTTCAACAACAGGTATACTTCTTACGAACTCGGAGAACCTTATATCCGTATAGGCTATGCTGAACAGAATTTTATTCTTGCCGAAGCGGCATTACGCACATGGATCACCGGAGATGCAGCCGAATATTATAAAAAAGGAATTGAAGCAAGCATGAAATTCGTTGCTGACAATACGCCGGATGCACAGAAGTATCATCACGGACGCAAAATGACTAGTGACATCATTGCCCAAACATTAGCAAAACCCGGTATCCAGCTTAATGGAACTTTCGAGGAGGATCTCAAAAAGATCATAACTCAGAAATATCTGGCCAATTTCATGCAGTCACCCTATCAAGCCTATTATGACTACAGAAGAACCGGTTATCCGGAATTCCCGATCAATCCGCTGACTAACCAGAATCCTAACGAACCAACCAAAATGCCGGTACGCTGGTTATATCCAAGTGCGGAATATGATTATAACAAGGCAAATGTAGAAGCGGCTGTACAAAGGCAATTCAACGGTTCGGACGAAGTAAACAAGTTGATGTGGATTCTACAAGAATAAAAAAGAACGGTATGAAACTAAATTTTTATATACTACTCTTATGCCTAAGCAGCATAGGAATAACAAGTTGGGGTCGCAATGCGCCCCCAACCTCTCATCTCACCGTCCTGCAACTCAACATCTGGCATGAAGGAAGCATCGTAGAAGGAGGATTTGAAGCCATAGCCGATGAAGTGGCACAGGTTGATGCCGATATCGTTTTTTTCAGCGAAGTCCGCAACTACAATGGCACCTTCTTTATATCCCGCATCATTGAGGCACTTAAGAAACGTGGAAAAACTTACTATGGAGAACATAACCCTCTGGATGTAGGCATTTTATCCAAATACAATATAAGTCAGCAGGAGATTATCTATCCAAAGGACAGCGGTTGCGGCTCTATCCTGAAAGCAACTATCGGCATAGCCGGACATACTATTGCCGTTTATTCCGCCCACTTAGATTATAAGAATTATGCTTGTTACTTACCTCGTGGTTACAATGGAAGTACTTGGAAGAAAATGACACAACCTGTTCATAATGCGGATTCCATTTTAGCGGCCAACCGGATCGCCTTTCGCGAAGAAGCCATTGAAGTATTCATCGAAAACGCACGGCAAGACATTGCCGAAGGAGCCATTGTTCTATTAGGAGGAGATTTCAACGAACCTTCTCACCTCGACTGGCAAGAAGATACAAAAGACCTATGGGACCATAATGGGGTAGTTATCAATTGGGACTGTTCAAGTATACTCTGCAAAGAAGGATTCAAGGACACATATCGAACGCTATATCCGAACCCGATCACCCACCCGGGATTCACTTTCCCTTCCGACAACGACAAGATGCCTGTCAGCAAATTAACCTGGGCACCAGATGCGGACGAAAGAGACCGGATTGATTTTATTTACTTTTATCCTAATCAGGACATTACACCAATATCCTCTATGATTCTCGGTCCGTCCCGTTCCATTGTCAAAAGTCAGCGCATAGAAGAGAATACAGAAGACTACTTCATCACCCCCAAAGGCATATGGCCTTCTGACCATAAAGGAGTAATAGCCACTTTCAGGATATCTCCCCAATAGAACAGACTTTTCCAGCTTAGAGCCGTATTATGGGGAGATACTGCTGATCTGTCGGACAGCTCCTCTTTTTATTACTTCTATATTACTAGTTTATCGGACATATAGATCCAATGTGTTGGACATATATAGCCAGCGCGTTGGGCATATAGATCCAATACGCTGGACATATAGATTCAGCATCTCATCCATAACAGCCTGATTACCCGCCCGTTAAACCAGGTAGACAAATTGCTGTTACTTTATTTATTTTCGTCCATAGTTGAAACAAATTCTTCGACTTTTGAAAAGCAGCGCTTTAGGTAGGCTAAAGCTATGCTTTACACACTCTAAAGCACCGCTTTAGAGTTCAAAAAAGGACACTACATGGAAGTAAAACGTACAGGGTGAAGAAGTGAAGGACGCTTTCAATCGTTTCTCCTTCTCTCCTTCACCCTGTATCTATTTATTCATCGGCAGTCCAACACGAAGATGAACCTGATGAACCCTCAATAAGAGTATAAAAATAAAATTGCTATTATCTCATACTTTTGAATCAATACTCATGAGCCTTTTCCGCCCAAGCTTTCTCCATACCATAGAAATTAATCACTTCACCGCTAGCTTTGCCTTCCAACTCCTGTTGTTTCTGCTCAAAGAAAGTTTTCCAACGCAGATAATACAAATCTTTCAAAAGACCACTCCATTCACGATGAGAATAATCATGCAAACCTCCCTGATTGGAAGCGATACTATCACCCCAGACTGTGATTAATGCAGATGCATTCCATTCATAGAGTTTCTTTTCCGCGTCCGTATTGCCCAAAGAACGTGCGGCAGTCAGCCAAGAAGATACGGAGAATTCTTTCCGGGTAGACAATAAACTGTCTTGCGACAAAATGAGTTCAAGGAACTGCTGCGTCTGCTTCCGGAAATTCTCTTTGTCTTTACGATCATAACTTTGGGATATTTCATCGAGCAATGCATTGCCTTTATCAGCATTACTCTGACGTACGATATCCACCAAGTCATATTCAAAATTATTGTTGCCTTTATATTGTTCAGCCACAGAGAGCATTAAGTCCGCAGCTTTCGAAGTAGAATCAGGCGAATAGAACAGTTTGGAATATCCCCATGTAGACGTTCTGTCCAAATGGAAACCCGGACGGGCACACAATAAGGATTCCACCGTTCCCTCACCCTGATAATTCTTGGGAGCATTATAAACCGTATGTTCCAATGCTCTCCATGCTTCCATAACTTCCGGTGACAGTTCACCACCATAACGGGCTTTCAGATATCCTTGCAACCATGTATCCGGCGAGAAACGTTCCGCACGCCACGGCAACTCATATAACAATTCAAACATCACCGGATTATTCTCAATACCTTCGGGAGTAGCACCTACTCCACGCAATGTTTTCCCATTTGCATGTGTACACGCATCGTAATATCCGTTCACCAACTGATTCATTCGTCCATGCAAACCGACATTTCCTCCGAAGTTCAACAACATACAATAAAGCCAGTCATGCTTGCCAAAGCCTTTCTCACGATACCACATCGAATCCGGATCCCCCCATTGAGGAAGTCTTTCGCTATACAAATCCAGCACCAACATATCTCCGGCATTCAACACATCAACCATAGCCGGACGCGGATTTGCCTGCCATGCCTGAATGACCCAAACAGCTTCCGGATTGGCTTTCTTCATGGCTTTCATTATAGAAGTTCCGGCCTTCGCCAAGTCTACCCCTTCTGTGTTGCCTCCCTCATGGAATGGGTCCATACTATAATATTTAGCTTTTCCGTAAAGTTTCTCCAATTCTTCGTAGTACATAGCCGCAAAAGAATCGAAATGCTCGTCTTCCGAAGAAAGGAAGGCCGGACGAGGGAAACCGCACCACTTGCCGGGGTCGGCAATCTGATAACCTAGTTTCTCACCGATATTACGGGGAACCATTCCTGCATAACCCGGAAATACGGGTTCAATTCCCAGTTCCCGCATACGGGATACGATCTTCTTTTGAAGTGCTTCTTGTTGCTGATACCAACTGTCAGGATTGGGTCCGCCCCACCCTTCCAGATTGTTCATCTGCCACCAGGCCATAAATGCCGGACCGGAGATAAATTCATTGATTTCTTCCGTTGTGTATCCGACACGTTTCAGCAGATTATACCAGACTACTTCCATTCCGGTTATGCTCAAAGGCATATTAATGCCATGCAATGCCATCCAGTCAATCTCCTTCTCCCAACGTTCCCAATCCCAGAAAGCCATTGAGTAGGAATAAGTACAATAATTCAGATAATAACGGTTTTGCATAGCTGTCTCCTGACGGATTTTCCCCGTGGGAAGAGGGAGCACTTCCGGCAACTTCTGTGACGGGTTATTCCAGGAAAGATGAATACCGGCTACATACTTCAGATACCAGTTCAGTCCTGTTGCCAATGACAGATCGGAATTTCCGACTATCAGGACTTTACCGTCTTCGGCAGTTATTTCAAAGTAATCCTTAGACACATCGTCTTTTTCCGGTGTCATCCGAAAAAGGATTCGATCTTTCGAGGTTCCTTCCGTTACACGTTCTGCCAAAGAATTTACCGGTAACTGCTTCGGTTGGCAGCTACAAAACAAAGTCACTCCAAATAATAAGGTTATCAAAATACGTATGTTCATAATCGTGTTTTTTAGATTTGCCAAAGATAGTAAATAGAAATCAAATTTCTTACTACCTGTACACTTTAATCAATGAAACAAGAAGAATTGCGGGCGACCGTATACGTTTATCTCTTTTACCTTCCCTGACAAAAAAGCACCTTTACGTACTTTGAAGCGAAGGGCTGATATTTTATAGATTTCCTTTATGTCCACAATGATACGGTGCGGCTGTCCGGGTTCCGTTGCCGGATCTGTATGCCAGAATGAAGAAATATCTCCGTCGAACAAGTTCTCCGCTATACCCAGATTCTTATCTGCCTGCTCGCTGCTTACGTAAACAACTTCCCATTTGGTCTTATCAATCGGTTGTCCCTTATCGTCCAACAAATCAACCTCTGAAATACACGCCTGATTGTCTTCCGTATAAGAAGAAAGCGTTTCGATGCAAAAATGACGCAGAGTGCGCATAACCGGTAAATCAACTTGCTGCCAATCGTTTGTCTCCGCCAAAGTGGTGTTCAGAAGAATATCTCCTTCTTCGAGAATCGGACTGCCTGTTTGATTGCGTTGCTGTTTCTCCGGCTTGTTTTTATCAATACCCAAACTGTCGAGAATCGGCTTATCCAATCCCTGCAAGTTCCTCTTTCCCGTATCCTCCATTTCGAAAACAACAATCTCATTCTCACCTTTTTTCAACCAGGGAGCAGGTATATAAAGAGTTTGTTGCGGACCGATATTCCAGAAACGTCCCAACGATTTACCGTTTACCCAGACAGCTCCTTTACCCCATTGGCTCATATCGACAAAGCAATCGCCTTGCTGTTCGATAATGAATGTCCCTCTATGAAATGCCGGAACGCCTTTGATTTCTTGTCCGAAAGACAAGGAAGATACTTCTTCCTTATAAAGAGGAAGCGGTGTGATTGACCACCCTGTCAATTTCTCATTCCCCCAAAGCACCTGACTTGTAATTCCTTTACGGTTAAAAAGAATATCGGGACCATAATTGACCCGTCCGGTATTTTCAACCAGAATCTCAAGTGTGGCGGGAACTTTATGAATATCCAATGTCGTGCTATTCTGATTATAACGACGGTCAAGGCTGGCTACTTGTTTACCGTCCACCAGAATAACGGCATAATCACGCAAATCCTGAATAATCAATTTCTGTTTTCCCGGTGTCTTAATGGTAGTCTGATAGTGGATATATCCGAAATCGGCTCCTACATCTTCCATGGATAAAACATCTTCCGATTGTATAGTCTGATGAAATGCCGTAGTTAACGGAGCACTTTCTTTCAGCTCGACCGTCGCAAAGGTTGTGGTCGGATTATCGGCAGGCACTTCCGGCAACTGTGTTCCCTCCGGCAGGTATTTCTGAATGATCTCCCGGAAAGCATGATATTTCGGATAGCAGTTGCCCCATTCTCCAAGCGGAGCGTCATAATCGTAGCTGGTAGGTTGGGGACGGAATCCTCCGCTAGTATTGGCACCGTTCATATACCAGAAATTTGTTCCGCCGTGGAACATATACATACTGACAGATACGCCATGTCCCAACATCCAATCCAGTTGTTCGGCAGGACGCTCGTAGGCAACAGAAGAATGACGTTTCCCCCATTCATCAAACCAAGCCGGATAGAACTCCGCCACAAAGTACGGACCGCCCGGATGATATTTATCCACGATTTTAAATATATCTTCGCCGAACACGCCGTTCAAAGTAGGCAATGCACCGGCAATATGTCCGGCTTCCACCTGCCCACCGCCGTCGCAAGTAAACAACGGAACATTGAATCCGGCTTCTTGAAGCATATCACGGATAGCAGCAAGGTATTCTTTGTCGGCCGCATACGAACCGTATTCGTTTTCCACCTGTACCATGATAATATTACCGCCGTTGTTGATAGTCAGAGGGGCCAGTTGCTTGCCAAGTTCCTTGATATATCGTTCGCAATAAGACATGAAACGCGGGTCCTTACTGCGATAAGTCAAGTCCTTTTCTTTCAGGAGCCACGAAGGATAACCTCCGAAATCCCATTCCGCACACACGTATGGCCCGGGACGAAGAATGACATACAGCCCTTCTTCCTGTGCAATACGTACAAACTCGGCAATATCCGCTTGTCCGCTGAAATCAAATACTCCGGGTTGCCGTTCATGGAAGTTCCAGAATACATAAGCAGACACGGTGTTCAACCCCATTGCACGCGCTCGGTGCAGACGGTCACGCCAATACTCGTGCGGAATACGGGGATAATGCATTTCTCCGCATATCAATTGCACATCTTTCCCGTTAATATTAAAAGTACCATTTTCTATTTTAACCTGTTCCCTGGGGGAGGAACAGGCTGAAATAAAAAATGATACAATTAAGTTAAGCATAATAAATACGTTGCTTCTACTTTTATTCATCTTTATTCAAATTATATCATAAGTATTGAATGTTCCGGGGGCTTCTTCAAATTTGGTGGTTATTTAGCAAGTCGGTGGTATCTCCATTCCCCTCCTTCGGGAAGGAGAATGGAGGATACTATCGACTATAAACTAGCAAATCATTATTTTACAAATTCACCTTACCGACAAATTTAAAGAGTAATCTGCTCCGACTTGCCCACAAGATATCGGTTTGTCCCGGCCGAAGCATTCATCAATCCGTATCAGAATGTAACTTCACCGAAAATATTCACTGCATATTTTCCTGCGTCATCATACCAATGAGTGAGTTTCTCCGTCGGAGCAAACTTGATGGCGTAAGCCGGATTGTATTTCAAATCGGCCACTTTCTCCGGCATCCAGATTCCAACTTTGTATGTCCCGCTCAATCCGGCAGCTGCACTTCCTTTTATAACATACTTCGCTACCTGATTCGGTTCTTCATTTGTAGAAGGAATCCATGTTTTAGGATCAACATCCAGCTTTATTTCTTTAGCTACCTGACCGTCTCCGGAAACCAGCACAAGATATACTTCTTTCGGATTAATCACCGTAGCAAAACCGGTATTAGTTATCGTCAGATTATATTCCAAGTTTCCGTTTTTCGCCTCCACTGTCGATTCGCTTTGCAGATTCAACCGGTATCCCAAATGGTCACGTACAAATTCATAGAATGAACGGACAACCTCATTTCCTTCAGCGTCTTTAAAATAACTCTCATCAAAGAGAATGTTATTATCATTCAGCAAAGAAGGATATACTTTTACTTGTTTCCAACTCATGATATTCAAATCAAAATTCTGCGTTATATCAAAAGCCGAATAACGGTGTTCACGCAAAATACGCAATGACTTCATCGGAGTAATTAGTGCAGCCAAACCCCATTCGGTATCTTCATTATAAGGAATCTCACCACTCATATAGAAATTATTCGCTTTTACCTCCCCGGTTATTTGTTTATAATCATCCGTATTGGGAACAAAGTCATTGCCCGGCGCATGAGAATGTTCACCGGCTGTAAAGTAATCGTTCGCATATCCGATACGTCCGCGGTATTCTTCCTGCTCCAATGTCAATGCTTTCTTATGACTCGGGTAACGCATTTCTACACAATATGGAACAGGCAAAGCTCTTAACAGTGCACTGACAATTGCATTCTTCGCATCCTGATCATTTGCCAACGGCGATGTATGCCACTCTCCCCAAGCACCAATAAAACCAACTTGCACCGTAGCAATCTGACCGATATATTCATTCAACAAAGGTGTCAATTGTTCAATATGCCTAAGAATCCATTGTTTAGATTCACCGCCGGACGTATTAAGCCCCGCATGATTGTATGCAAAACGAAGAATGGCTTTATATCCCTGCGCTTTCATCAACTCAAACACCTTGCGGATATTATTCAAAGCCTCATCATCAAGATCTTTACTCACCCATTTGGTCAGATAGATATATTGCTGCACAAGAGTCAGATTATCGTCTTTCGCATCAAACTGCTCTATTTTCTTTTTATACAAATCCTCACCATATACTTCATAATCATTATATGGACTTTTCATCTCATCAGCCAGCAAATTACATTCAAGATGAAAGCCTCTATCAGGATTTCTCAACGACTCGATATGAACAATTTTACCTACAACTTCCGGAGTTTCCGGTTCATTCGTACCTTCTTCCTCTCCATACTGTCCTGCATACACATCTATCGTATCAGAACAAAAGCTACACATAATACCTAATAATAAGGTAGATAATATGGTCATAGTTTTCTTTATATTGATTAACATGATTGATCTATTTTTAATTTTCACCTGATTAATTTTCATTGAAGATAAAACGTGCAGGAGCCCCTGTTGTCCAAGGAGTCCACAATGTTGCTCCGCCATCATGAAGCATACATCCATGCTCTGTATTATCAGTCACCAACAAATAGCAATACTGTCCGGTGTGATTATTAATATTCGGTTCTACCCATTGACCGGAAGCACACAAATTAAATTTCCAGTCATTCAAATGAGTCTGTCCTTTCACTGACTCATAATAATCAGGGTCTTTCAAAACATTCCATTGACCTTCAGCTGTTCCCGCTTCGGCAAACAGGTTCTTATACTCCTGCATAGTCGGTAAGCGCCAACCCGTAGGAGCTATTTTGTCACGAATGTCATAATGATAATGAACTCCGTATGCTTTCACTCTGCCTTCTCCAAAAGATTCCGGCGTATTCTTATAATTATTTGACTCAATATCAGTTCCGTCAGGATACTTGGTCGTCCTCAAATTATCTGCCAGCCAAACCAGTGAAGTTCCGTCGCTATAAGAAATACGGGCAACCCGATAGGTTATCTTCTCATCACCGCGAACATCAATGAAACGCATCATTTCCGTCATATTTAGTACTCCGGAAGAACGTGACACCAGTTGCCCGTCATCAGTCTTCACATTCCAATATATAGCGTTGGATGTCCAACGTTTAATAGAAAGTTGGTCGAGCAAGGTCTGAAGTTGCTCGTGTGTCAGAGAAGACTTACCTTTTACAATCCCTACACTTTGCTCGGCTACAGTCTGTTTCATTTCAGGATCAAGTGACAGACAGAGTGAATATGAGGTTGATTCAGGCCTTCCTTCCGTATCCCATTCAAACTGTACGGCAGTTTCTGGTTTATCTTCAGCCAAAGCAATCTCAGTCATATCCTCAGGTTGTAACAACTTGGTAGACATACGTTTCACATGAATCGTATGCACATCCGACGCAGCAGCCGTAGTATTGCCAGTCTCTTTAACAGTCCAATACAACAGCGCTTCTTGACCGGCCTTTATTCCCAACTGAGAGAAATACTGATCGGCTGCCAATACGGACAAAGTAAAAGAGGTCGATTTACCAGCGTCAATCTTCACCGGCTTTTTGAAATCTCTGGTAGCACAAAGAATCAGTTTGGCACCTTTCTCCAATGCCTTATCCCATGAGAAACTATATTCATCGATTGACAAATCATTCAAGTCAATTTTCGTTCCATCCTGAGGCGCACTCAGGTAAATATCCGACATAGGAATAATTACATTATACTTGTCCTCTTTACATCCGGCAAGTAATAAAATACCTAATAGAGTATATAATAAATGTTTCATAATACTATCCATTTTTAGTAACCGGGGTTTTGAATTATAAGACCTTGTCCTTCAGTAATCAAATGAGTAGGTAACGGAAACTTCTCATATTTATATTGCCCGTCTACCTTCGTTTCGATTTTACCAGTCGGCTGACCTGCAAATCTTGCTTTAGCAAGTGCCGCTTCTATGAATTTTCCGTGACGAATCAAATCCTGTCGACGTACACCTTCAAAATAGAACTCATGTCCACGTTCTTCCAACAATTTATCAAGGAAATCTTCCACTGAAGCGAAATCACTCAATTGATAAGCTTTCAGTCCGCCATGGGTAACACGTACTTGATTCAATAACCCGACAGCTTCCTGAGTTATGCTATTTCCATTGCGGACAATAGCTTCTGAAAGTAAAGTCAATACGTCTGCATAACGGTAGATTGGCATATCTATTTCACACAGTTCTCCTATCACCCCTTCGATTTTATACTTAACCGGAATTGCACCATAAAAGAGTACACCTGTTGTACCTCCGTCACGGTCAAGAGCACGACTGTGATGCACGCCTTCCGTACCAGTATATTCACCTATAATTCTTTCCCGTCTTTTGTCTTTAGGATCAAAAGATTCATAGGCAGGCCAGGATATTTTATACCCTCCCCATGCAGTCACCGCCATTCCTGCCGGAATAGGATAGTCGGATGTTAATACATGTGCAAACCACTTCTGCTCCATCACACCAGCTTCCGCTACACAAGAGAATATTACTTCCGAATTCTTTTCTCCTGATAAAGAAAACAAAGAATGATAATCATCTACCAGTTTATAACCGTATTCGGATTTAGTCAATTCACGTCCTATTTTCTCTGCTTCATCCCACTGTTTAGTCATCATATAGAATTTTAACAACAATGTGTTGGCCAATCCTTTTGTAAAACGTCCGTAATCCGTATCTTCATATTTATAAGGCAGTATGTCGGCCGCTTCCTTCAGGTTAGTAACAATGTATTCACGCATCGCTTCTTCAGACAAGCGGGGAATCACAATCTCAGCTTCCGGTTTCTGCAAAGTTTCCAAATCTGCAATAGGTATCGGACCATACATATCATACATCAGAAAAGCCAGAAAACCACGTCCACATTTTAATTCGGCCATATAACGGGCCTTCAATGTTTCATCCATATCCACGTTCTTGATACGTTCCATTGTCAAAGTCATGGAAGCCAGATATTGGGAATAGTCATACACGCGGCGATAATCTCCGTCGATATGCCAGTCATTAGCTTCATACGAATTATATACGGTAGTCCACCCCCATGTATTTTCCACATAATCGGTCACCATTTCCGAAGTCGTCACATAACCTGCCGCCACCTCAAAAATCCCCCACGGAGAAAAAACGTAATAAGCACTTGAGTTGACCAACGCATTTACATCTTCAGCATTCTGCGGAAACATTCCCGGATTTATTTTATTATAAACTTCCTGTTCCAGCGTGCAAGACGATATGAGGAACAAAAGAGTTGCTATTACAGTATAAATTGTCTTTTTCATATTCATAACTTATTAGAAAGATATTGATACACCAAAATTATAAGAGGTCACATTCGGATATGCATAAGTTCCGTTATCCGTTTCAGGATCCAGCCCTGTCCAATTGGTAATCACAAACGGATTGTTCACATCTACATATACACGAAGATTATTCACGATCTTTTGGCTGATCGGTACTTTATATCCCAATGTTATACTTCCGCAACGAACGTAATAGATAGATTTTACGTAATAGTCTCCCCAACCGTTTCCCCCTCTCACGTAGGTAGGATCAGTAGCTGTCAAGTTATTACTACTGAACGCTTTCAATGCGTAAGTGGAAACGTTGATACCATTATCCATGCGTGTCCAACCTTCATAATAGCTGGCTCCCCGCTTTCTACCCGCTTCTCCGTAAAAATAGATATTCAAATCAAAATTCTTATAGCGGAATGAATTGTTCAAACCGTAGATTATTTTCGGATCACCATTCCCCATATAGACCTTATCTTCATCTCCTAACACACCATTTCCATCCCGATCTTTCAACTTCATCATTCCCGGAACCAAATCTTTCTGGGCATCCGGTGCCTTCTCTCCCGGTTGCAGGATACCGATTGCTTCATATTCCCACCATGCCCGTATCGGGTCATCTTCTTTTTCATAGGCTCTTGGCTTCCAGTTCGGATCACGTTTCAACCAACGGTCATTATAATGCGATAAAGTCAATGTGGTATCCCATTCAAAGTCTTTTGTAACAATATTCACTGTATTCAATGTGATTTCCACACCCTGGCTTTGCGTTGATCCTATATTTCCTGCAATTTTATTTACCTCATTATAAAATGGCAAGGGCTTGTTTGTCACTAACAAATCTGTTATTTTACGCTTAAAGTACTCGGCAGCCAACTTAAACCGGTTATTAAATATTCCAAAGTCTACTCCAAGATTAAATTCCGTAGTTGTTTCCCAAGTGATACTCTTGTTTCCCAAATCCGAAGCATATACTCCTGTTGACTCCGCGCCTCCAATAATGGCATTTCTTCCTACCTCATAATAATCATAAATACGATAACCGACATTAGAATTACCGGTCTGTCCATAAGAAGCTCTCAATTTCAACATGGATAACCATTTAGAAGCCCCTTTCATGAAATTTTCTTCACTAATCATCCAACCTGCTGATACAGAAGGGAAATATCCCCAACGATTTTCCGGTGCAAAATTAGATGCAGCATCAGCACGTACCGTGGCTTCCAACAAATATTTTCCTTTGTAAGAATAATTAGCACGGGCAAACAAAGAAGCAATACTATTTATAGAAGCCCATGAACTGACAGAAGGCTTTTTATAATTACCCGACCCCAAACTGTTATACCCAAATCCATCCACCAGAAAATCTGAATTTCCGGCACTGAATCCGTCATTCTTGAACTTTTGGAATGAATAACCACCAATAGCTTTCAGATTATGATCACCAAAACTTTTAGAATATTGAGCGGTCAATTCCATTAGATAAGTAGTGCTTGTCTCTTGTGAAATATCTGCCCTTCCATTCTTATTTGCCCCTTGCAAAGTTGTCTTAGGCAAATAACTGGAACGTTTCTGGAAACTGCGGTCAGCTCCCAACTGTAATTTCACTTCTAATTCTTTCAATGGTTTTACTGAAACAAATGCTGAACCGATCAACCGATCTTTTACCGTATTATCTTTTATTTCCAACAAAGAAACCGGATTCGCAACAAAAGGACGTTTCGGGTCAATAAAATAATTCCCTTCAGAATCATAAATAGGAATAGTAGGATTGGACTGAATAGCACCGGTCAACACACCTGAATATTCATTAACCTTATCTCCTAAAGGAACGTTATCATACTTATTCTGTGAGTAAGTAGCGGTTAATCCGAAAGATACATATTTACTTAATTCTTGATCCAGATTTAAACGGGCAGAAAAACGGCTGACACCATTATTCTTGACAATACCTTCTTGATCCATATAGTTGACGGAAGCCAAATAACGGGTTTTCTCCGTACCACCATTAACAGAAAGATTGTGTTGTTGCGTATATCCGTTACGCATTACCGCATCAAGCCAATCAGTACCACTTGCCAACAATATCTCATCATTATTGAAAGCTGGTTTATATTGAGTGGGCGGAGTATCCGGTTTCTCCACATATCCTTTATAAATCCCCATTCCATTCAACTTCAGCCACTCCTCGTGCTGCTGCTTATTATACATATCCATATACATACGAGTATCAAGCATCTTATAATTCGAACGGGCTACCTGCACAGATCCCATACCGGAATAAGTCACTCTGGGCTTCTGACTCTTACCGCGTTTTGTTGTAATCAGAACAACTCCATGACCGGCACGTGCTCCATAAATAGCCGTAGAAGCGGCATCTTTCAAAACTGAAATTGATTCAATATCATCCGGATTCAAAGACTCCAGCACATTATCAATATTACCGGATTCATAATAGCCGTTCCCCGAACTTAAATTACCGGAAGACGATACCGGAAAACCATCAATAACAAACAAAGGGTCGTTACCTGCTCCTGTAGAAGCCTCACCACGAATACGGAATTTAGCCTCACCGCCAGGTTGCGCAGAGATCTGATTTACACGAAATCCGGCAGCCTTACCTGCCAATGCACGAGATACATTCGGAACAGTATTCATTTCTACATCACCCATATTTACCATAGAAACAGCACCTGTCAATGTCTTTTTACTCTGTGTACCATAACCTACCACTACTACTTCTTCCAATTGTTTGGAATCTTCCTGTAAAATGATTTTTAGATTTTTACCGACTTGCACCGCAACAGTCTGTGACTGATAGCCGATATAGGAAATATCCAATTGTGCTTTCGATGAAGATACGGAAAGTTTGAAGATACCGTCAATGTCTGTAATCGTTCCATTTCCCTGTACGCCTTTCTCCAATACACTAGCTCCGATTACCGGTTCACCATGAGTGTCCAGTACCGTACCCGATACTGTTACTTTCTTTTCCTGCTGTGGTGATTGCGCTTCAACAGACAATATTATTTTCTTATCCAACACCGAATACTTCACATTCGTACCGGCAAAGATTTCCTTCAACACACTGAAAATATTACTTTTATCAGCAGACACAGAAACACGACGATTCAAATCTACATGTTTGTTATTGAAGAAGAAGTCAAAATCCGACTGCGCTTCAATCTCTTTCAAAATATCCTCCACACGCTGGTTATGAACATCGATACTGATCATAGCTTTCTGAGCGTAACTATCGGCTGCATAACTTAGTCCGATAGAACATACTAAGAACAAAACTAATAGTCTCATAGATAATGGGATTTTTTTTGAGGTTAGCCAAAGCGACTTTATCACCCATAAAAATTGGATGCTAAAATAATTTTGCATAAATTTGTAATGACTTAAAGTTAATAAAAAGTTTATCTAAGCTTGTCGCCAAACAAGCATTAAAAAGATTTACTGGTTTCCATACGGGAAGATACGCCAATATCATCCCGTATGTTTTTCATTTAAGGGGGTCTGTCTTTCATACAATTACTTTTCGTTTTAAGGTAAATCAATTAATATATTTCTATCTTACTCTTTTCATCTTTTATATTCGGAGAATCAAGATACCGCCAACGAATCTGGGAGGAAAGTTGGAAATACTCTAAGATACGTTCCAGACGTTGATTCGTGAATGTTCCTGTAAACGAGTCTCCTTTCAAGCGGTCATTCTTAATTATAAATTCTACATTATATCGTTTCTCCAACATTCGTAAGCCTTCTTCCAAAGGAGTGTTCCTGAATATAATTTTTCCTTCTTTCCATGCTGTTTCCGATTCACCGGAAGTGGCATAAAGCTGCACTTTACAATCTCTCGAATCATAAACAAGTTTTTGTCCCGGATCCATTAATACCTTTTTCGACACATTATCCTGTGTAAAGATGAATCCTATCTTTCCTTCCACCAGTGTTGCCAGCACTTTATCATCTTTCTCATAGGCTTCTATATTAAAATGTGTACCCAGCACTTCTATCTGCGACTGATGAGAAGTGGAAACGATAAATCTCTTTTCGGGATTCTTGGCAACTTCAAAATAGGCTTCTCCCTGCAAGGTTACGTTTCGTGTATCTCCGTTGAAATGTGAAGGATAAGTCAGGCGTGATTCTGAATTAAGGAAGACTACCGTTCCATCCGATAAAGTTAATGAAGTGGTCATTCCCGGATTGGTCTTTACTTCCAACATTTGTGCCAGTTCCTGTTCGTCTCCTCCCCAATAGTGCACCAACTGAACAACGAGAAGTGGAATGAACAGAACTGCGGCCGCACGTTGTGCCCATTCCCACCACATCGTTTTCTTTCTACCTGTTATCCTGCCTTTTACCCTCGACAACGCTTTTTCCGTATCGACTTTCTTCATTACATGAATGGTATCCGTAGCCAGATAAAGCGAATGAATCTGTTTGGCTACCCGCCGGTTCTCCTCCGATTCGTTCATCCAAGTCTCAACCAGCAGACGTTCTTCTTCTGTCACTTGTCCCTCACAATAGCGGGGAAGTAATTCGTCTATTTTATTTTTATCAAGTTTGTCCATATCCTCTTTTTCTTGTCTTTTATTATAAGACAGGAGACTCCGGATAGATTCCTAAACTAAAATCCATTTTTTTTCAGAAAATCTTTGTTTTCTTATAAAAAAGCTATATTTGCAGTGAATTTACAAAACTAATACATGAAAGAAACCTACCGCTCAGAAAACGATTTCTTATTATCAGCCGTCCGACACGGAGATCAAAAAGCTTTCGACACGCTGTTTCGAAAGTATTATCCGATGCTTTGTGCATACGGTCATCGGTTTGTTGATCTGGAGGATGCGGAAGAAATTGTAGAAGACTCTCTTTTATGGATTTGGGAAAACCGGGAAACTCTTGTCATTGAATCTTCACTGAGTTCCTACCTTTTCAAAATGGTGTACCGCAGGGCTTTAAACAAACTCGCGCATATCGACGCCACCCAACGGGCCGATACCCGTTTTTATGAAGAAATGCAGGAAATGCTGCAAGATACGGACTACTATCAGATGGAAGAACTGACCAAACGAATTGAGGAGGCTATCGCAGCGCTACCCGAAAGCTATCGGGAATCTTTTGTGATGCACCGTTTCCGGGACATGAGTTACAAAGAGATCGCCGAAACACTGGGAGTATCACCCAAAACAATAGATTACCGTATCCAGCAAGCTTTGAAGCAACTGCGCACGGACTTGAAAGATTATCTTCCGTTACTACTGCCGATTCTATTTCCTTAATACAAAATTTACCCTTTTCGGTAAGGCAACGTAAACCAGAAAGTAGAACCTTTTCCTTCTTCTGAGTTAACGCCTATTTCCCCTTTCAAATGCTCGACAATCATGTGACAAATGGAAAGTCCCAGTCCTGTCCCCTGAATAAACGGGTTATATTTCACAAAACGTTCAAATACGTGCCGGCATTGTTCGGGCGACATACCGCACCCCGTATCCGAAACATAAAAATAGATCGTATTAATATCTTTCATACGGTATCCCATACGGATACTGCCGGATTTGGTAAACTTTATGGCATTAACTATAAAATTAGAAAGTAGCTGCATCAGGCGGTTCTTATCTATATAAAGCATACATTCCGGCAGACGTTCGCAAAAAGTGAAAGTTACCGCATCATTCTTCAAGCGCAGCTGCATACTTTGCTCTATTTCCTCCATTGTCTGATTCACATCAATCAGCGCCGGACAGAAATCGAATGTCCCGGCTTCAATCTTCGACATATCCAGAATGTCATTAATCAGTTGAAGCAACAAGTTAGTGTTTGTTTCAATAATATCTGTGTATTCCCGCATTTCCTCACGATCATCAACTTCCGGTAACATATTTGAAAAGCCAACAATAGCATTCAACGGGGTACGTATCTCATGACTCATGTTAGCCAAAAAAGCAGACTTCAATTGGTTGGCTTGCTCCGCCTTTTCCATAGCTTCACTTGAACGGCTGTACGCTTTCCGAAGAATACGGATATAATAGGTAATAGCCGTTACCAAAATCACCAATATAGCTATGCAGACAAGGATTTCGACTTTATGTTGCTGAAAGAAACTTTGGGGCTGATTGATATAAACAGCTGCTTTCGGATAACGATAAGAAGGGATATTATGTTCCTCCAACACCGGATAGCACAGATAGGCATTCTCCTTTCCACCAGTAGTTTCCGGAATATTCCGGGCTTGTTCTCCGTCCAGAATCCGGTAAAGTATCTCCAGCAAAGACTGCCCGAAAGACTCCGCCGAGACATAATATCCGCCTGCGAAAGTATTGTTAGACAAATCTTCGGACGACAGCAGGAATAAAGGAGATGGAGTAAAATTGGATATCACATCTTGAATATGATCAAAAAGATAATTATTATCATCTTTATTGTGTGATTCAAACCAGGAATAATAAATAATTCCGGTATTCGATTTATAGCTGTGCAGAGTATCCAGCAACGCTTCCGTTGACAGTTGAGTGGTAGAAAGCAGTTCCAATGGCAAATCCGGGAAATACTTGGTTACGACTTCTTTCATATCACAACGAGTCTCCTCGCTAATATATCGGTCGTCTGAAATAAATGCCAGACGTTTCATATCAGGAATCAACTGACGAATCAGCTCTATCGTTTCTTTTATGTAATAATGCTGCTTTAGAGTGGTAATGTTATATCCCCGCCTCCATTCTTTAGCCGGAACACTGTTTGCTTCTGTCAACGGAGCGTGAGACAGCAATATTTCCACCGAAGCCGGCAAACGGTCACGGGCATTCGTCACTACCACGGGAACATCTTTCCAGACATCATCAAACAACTCACGGCAGACAATCCAACCCGGATCACCAATCAGTACTATTGCGGCAGGCGGAACTGGATACTTCTCGCGCAGACGGGTAATCACCGCATTTACTTCCATTGTATCCAACAAAGCGGGAACAGACAATGATTCCGCCTTAACAGAAACACCCCTCTGCTGAAGTTCATCATGTACGCACCAGTAAAAATGTTTCGACCAAGGTAAATTGAAATTGATGGAATTCAAGACCAATACTTCTTTATCCGCCTTTCCGGTATCTGCCAACATGGAAAAAAGAAGCCCCTCAAAAAGAATGAAGGAGTAGCAAAGTATAATAATCCGTAGTGTTTGCTTCATTTGTCGGTGATATTAAAAGAGAGAACAAAGATAGCATTAAAATTCAATCTAAAAAAGAAAGGCATCCCAAATCTAGCGGGATGCCTTTGTATTGCATAAAATTAAGTATCAAGTGATTATCTTTTCAACAAAATGGTAAGACTTTCTTTCAAAGATTTGATAATACTTTCCGCATCTGCCTGTTTTTTGCGTTCAAGTTCGATTACGGCTGCCGGAGCATTGTTCACGAATTTCTCGTTGCTCAACTTCTTCACAATTCCCTGCAAGAAACTTTCCTTATGTTTCAGTTCTGCCAGCAAACGATTGATTTCCGCATCTATATCAAGCATATCAATCAACGGCACGGCAAATTCTGTTGTTCCTATCATGAAAGAGGCAGCACCTTCCGCCTTGTTATACACTACCATAATAGATGACAGGTTACACATCTTCATGATAACCGAATTTAGTTTCTCTACCGGATGATTACCTATCACCTGCAATCTGAGTTGTTCCTTCATGGCAATATTCTTCTGCAAACGGATACTGCGAATATTACTGATGATTTCCTTGGCAACTTCAAACTCCTGGAGGAATTTCTCATTCACTTCGAATGTCTCACTCAGCCGGGTAACCATTAAGCTCGCACCCGGTTCACGTTGACGCAGTTGCTGCCACAATTCTTCCGTGATAAACGGCATGAAAGGATGAAGCAGTTCAAGCAGACGTTCGAAGCAATTGATAACCATTGAATAAATAAATCCATTGATAGGTTGACCGTAAGCCGGCTTCACAATCTCCAGCAAGTAGGAAGAAAATTCGTCCCAGAACAGTTTGTAAACCAACATCAACGCTTCACTCAAACGATATTTTGAGAATAAGTCGGCCATTTCAACTGAAGCAGCGTCCAGTCGCTGTTCGAACCACTGAACAGCCAGATGAGCATCTTCAGGTACCGGAATCGAACCTTCGGCATTGGTCCAGCCTTTAATCAGACGGAAAGCATTCCATATCTTATTACAGAAGTTACGTCCCTGTTCGCAGAGTGCATCATCGAAAAGGATGTCGTTTCCGGCAGGAGCCGAAAGCATCATACCCATACGTACCCCGTCGGCACCGTACTTATCAATCAGTTCCAACGGATCGGGAGAGTTACCGAGCGACTTGGACATCTTACGTCCCAGCTTGTCACGAACGATACCTGTGAAATAAACGTTCTTGAACGGCATTTGTCCTTCGTATTCGTATCCGGCCATAATCATGCGGGCTACCCAGAAGAAGATGATATCCGGCCCTGTCACCAGGTCGCTTGTCGGATAATAATATTTGATTTCTTCATTACCCGGATTGTTGATACCGTCGAACAAAGAAATAGGCCACAACCAGGAAGAGAACCACGTATCCAGACAGTCTTCGTCCTGACGGAGATCTTCCATTGTCAAAGCTGCGTTGCCTGTCTTTTCCTTTGCTTTCGCCAAGGCTTCTTCGGGAGTGGCTGCCACTACGTAACCGCCTTCCGGCAGGAAGTAAGCAGGAATACGGTGTCCCCACCACAACTGACGGCTGATACACCAGTCCTTGATGTTTTCCATCCAGTGACGGTAGGTATTCTTATATTTCGCCGGATAGAATTTCAATTCATCATTCATTACAGGAGGCAACGCCATATCTGCAAAATGCTGCATTTTGAGGAACCACTGCATAGACAGTTTCGGTTCGATCACCACGTTCGTGCGTTCCGAATATCCTACCTTATTTGTATAAGCCTCTGTCTTTTCCAACAAACCGGCAGCTTCGAGGTCTTTCTCAATCTGCTTACGAACATCGAAACGGTCCATACCGATATACATACCGGCAGCTTCACTCAGTGTACCGTTGTCGTTGAAAATGTCAATGCTGGGCAGATTGTACTTTTCACCCAACATATAGTCATTCACGTCATGAGCCGGAGTCACTTTCAGACAACCTGTACCGAACTCAATGTCTACATAATCGTCTTCGATAACAGGAATCACACGGTTTACCAACGGAACGATCACTTTCTTTCCTTTCAACCACGCATTCTTCGGGTCATTCGGATTGATACACATAGCAGTATCGCCCATGATTGTTTCCGGACGGGTAGTTGCCACTACTGCATAACGACCTTCCGCATCACCCTCCACTTTGTAACGAAGGTAATACAGTTTGCCATGTTCTTCCTTGTAGATAACTTCTTCGTCAGAAAGGGCAGTCAATGCTTTCGGGTCCCAGTTTACCATGCGGACACCGCGATAAATCAATCCTTTATTATATAGGTCGACAAATACTTTGATTACACTTTCACTGCGTTTCTCATCCATTGTGAAGGCAGTACGATCCCAGTCGCACGATGCACCAAGCTTGCGAAGCTGTTTCAGGATGATTCCTCCATGTTCGTCGGTCCACTCCCATGCGTGTTTCAGGAACTCGTCACGGGTCAGGTCAGTTTTCTTGATCCCCTGAGCAGCGAGTTTATTTACTACTTTTGCTTCGGTAGCGATAGAAGCATGGTCAGTTCCCGGTACCCAACAGGCATTCTTGCCTTCCATACGGGCACGACGAACCAAAATATCCTGAATGGTATTATTAAGCATGTGTCCCATGTGCAACACACCGGTGACGTTAGGAGGAGGAATGACGATAGTGTAAGGTTCACGACTATCGGGTTTTGAACTGAATAAATGATTGTCCAGCCAATACTGGTACCACTTTCCTTCCACGTCGGCGGGATTGTACTTACTTGCTAATTCCATATTGTTTTATGTATATGATAATGTATATTCAAAAATAACGGGTGCAAAATTAATAATTAAAATTCAAATCTTACCACCCTCGGGCTGATTCTGTGCACGGAATGAGAATTTATATCCCTCATAAACAGCAAATCCATAAAATAAGATAGTCATGGAAGCCAGATTCTCGGTCATCAAAGAGAAGATTTCAGCATAGTCTGCTCCAAACAATACATCCGTATAGGACATATCATAATCCTTGGCAATATATCCGATGATAGAAAAGAAATCACCCAACACACAACTAAGTAAAGCCAGCGTTGCACCGATTATTCCAAAAACAGGACGTATCCCTTTTCCCTGCCGCATGGCGAAACCCACCAGAAAACCGATACCGATAGCCATATATCCTATCTGATAGCCGGTAGAAACAGATATTAATCCCCATGCCGCCGCACCCACTATACAAGCGATAACTGCATATAACACACCCTTCGGCAGATTTTCTTCGGCAAGCATTTCTTCTCTTGTCAACGTTACAGGGAAGTCATCCGGTTTGGGCGGAGCCATTTTCTCCAGTTCTTCGTCTTTCTGAAAACTTTCGCACTCCTCTTTAAATGCAGGAAGGTCTCTGGTGCGAGAACATACAAGGCCTTTTCCATTCACAAAATCACGCGACACGCAATTCCGGCAATACTTCTCAATTTCTTCGGTCGTAGCCATTTTTTATCCGGTTTATGTTCAACAATCGCCTCTATCACACGGGGAATAAAGTCACTGTTAACAGATTTTTTGCAAATATAGAGGTATTTTTTCGCGCGACGTTTATTTAATGCATATTTTTGTTGACCAATAGTAGACAAATGATGAAAATGAAGCCAAATGTTAGATATTTAGTTCTGGGAGTATTATTGGGCCTGGTGTGGCTGACTCAATTAATTCCTGCTCTGGCGACGTTTTATTCGCAAACAGTCTACCCCTGCTTTTCCTATATTCTATCCTCTTTTTCGAACCTGTTTCCTTTCGCCATAGGAGATCTATTTATATTTCTCAGCATTGCCGGAATCATTATTTATCCGATCTACGCCCGCCTGCGCAAGAAGACACCTTGGAAAAAGATTTTGCTGCGCGACGGCGAATACCTGTTGTGGGTGTATGTATGGTTCTATCTTGCCTGGGGATTGAATTATTCTCAAAAGAACTTTTACCAACGGACCGAAATTCCGTATACCGCCTACACACCCGAGAATTTTCAGAAGTTCGTGAACGAATATATTACCCGACTGAACCGTTCGTACACTCCCATAAACAGTATTAACCGGGATTTGATCCGGGAAGAAACCGTACGGCTATACAAACAGTTAAGCGACAGTCTGGGCGTTCACCGTCCGCCACATGATGCCCCGAGAGTAAAAACAATGATGTTTACTCCGTTTATTTCAATGGTGGGAGTCACCGGCAGCATGGGACCTTTCTTTTGTGAGTTTACACTCAACGGAGATTTACTTCCGGCCAATTATCCGGCTACTTACGCCCACGAACTAGCCCACCTGCTTGGTATCACCAGCGAAGCGGAAGCAAATTTCTATGCATATCAGGTTTGTACCCGCTCGCAAGCCATGGGCATTCGCTTCTCCGGATATTTCTCCGTGCTCAATCATGTACTGGGAAATGCGCAAAGATTGCTGCCGAAAGAAGAATACGCGAAACTCCTGAAACGTATCCGCCCGGAGATTATCGAACTAGCGAAGGCCAATCAGACATATTGGGCCGCCAAATACAGCCCGGTCGTCGGTGCTGTGCAGGACTGGATATACGACCTTTACCTGAAAGGGAACAAGATAGAGAGCGGTCGCCGAAACTATTCGGAGGTGATAGGATTACTGATTTCCTATCAAGAGTGGAAGAACCGATAATTAATAAGAAATTTTTCTTTTGTGTAGCAGGATTAAACTAACTTTGCAGCATTCTAAAAAAATAAACTGATTATGTCACATACCAGACAAGAACAAATGGAAGCCTTCGGACGCTTCCTGGACATACTTGACGAATTGCGGGTCAAATGTCCGTGGGACCGCAAGCAGACAAATGAAAGCCTTCGTCCCAATACGATAGAAGAAACTTACGAACTTTGCGATGCCCTGATGAGAGATGACAAGAAGGATATCTGTAAAGAGTTGGGAGATGTCCTGTTGCACGTCGCTTTCTATGCCAAGATCGGCTCGGAAACAGGAGATTTCGACATCAAGGATGTTTGCGACAAGCTCTGCGACAAACTGATTTTCCGTCACCCCCACGTATTCGGAGAAGTCAAGGCGGAAACGGCAGGACAGGTTTCCGAAAACTGGGAACAGTTGAAACTGAAGGAGAAAGACGGAAACAAAAGTGTGTTAAGCGGAGTCCCTGCCGCCCTCCCTTCGTTAATCAAGGCATACCGCATTCAGGATAAAGCACGCAATGTCGGTTTCGACTGGGAAGAACGGGAACAAGTATGGGATAAAGTGAAAGAAGAAATCGGTGAATTTCAGGAGGAAGTAGCCAACATGGACAAGGACAAGGCGGAAGCTGAATTCGGAGATGTCATGTTCAGTCTCATCAATGCGGCACGCCTCTATAAAATCAATCCCGACAATGCCTTGGAACGTACCAACCAGAAATTCATCCGCCGCTTTAACTATCTGGAGGAACATACCATTAAAGAAGGGAAAAACCTGAAAGATATGTCTCTTGAAGAAATGGACGCGATCTGGAATGAAGCAAAAAAGAAAGGATTATAAACCTCCCTTATAAACAAAAAAACAGAGGCTCTGTTTCAGTGAAACGGAGCCTCTATTTTACCTGAACAGAGCGTCTGTTTGCACGAAACAGAGCCTCTGTTTTTCATCATTATTTCCTTTTCGAATCGTTTCCGCCACCCTTGCGGTTCATGCCTTTTATCATTTCCCGGTGGAAACGCATTTCCGCCCGCTGTACAAGAAATATTTTCTTACTGGAAAGAATCTTCTTGAACTTGCTCAGGTAGGTTTTATCGAGTTGGTCGGCAGCGATACGGTTATTGGCAACTTTCTCGTTTATTTCTTCGTATTGGCTTTCCGTTGTCTTATCATCTTTACCTTTACGCATCAAATCCCATGACTCGTCATTCAGCTTTTTCTTTTTATCCTGAAGTTCGAAATAAACGGGAAAGAACTTGGCAGCTTCTTGTTTACTCAAGCCTGCCTGTTCTATTATAAATGCTTTTTGTTTCGCCCTGAACTCTTCACGGGACAGATGTTGGTCACACCCGTCGGCAGCCCAAAGAACAGGCATAAAGCCACACAACAAAACGACTAATGCGATTACTTTTTTCATTTTCTGTATTCAATCGGTTTTAATAAATCATTCTACACTCGCGTCACTCAAATAAACATATAACGAATAATCATCCAGCATGGCACGGTCCAGTGCCACATCAATCATCTCATCAGATATTACTTCAGTATCCACCACTTCTGTCACTGCCACATCATCTGTCGCAACAGATTTATGGTCTGTCGATGCCACCCGTACAATAAGAGCCGCACCTATAAACATAGCTGCCATATAAAGCAATGGTTTCAGTCTTGTCCATGTGCTGACAGGCTCTTCCTTCAAAGTTACTTTTTCTTTTTCGGGAAGTTTATTCATCACCTCTGAAGTCAGGTTTTCAAAGTAACCTTCGGGAACTTTGAAGGAATTTTCCTTTCCCAGCTTCTTCAATAGGGTATCTTCTTCTTTCATACGTTTTTCTCCTCTCTTTTCTTTAGACATTGTCCGGTTTAAAAGGTTTAATCTACTTCTTCTAAAAACTTCTCTATTTTCTTCACCGCATGATGATACGATGCTTTCAGCGCTCCGACCGATGTTCCGAAGATCTCCGACATATCTTCGTACTTCATCTCCTGATAGTATTTCAGGTTGAACACCATGCGCTGTTTTTCCGGTAAAGTCAGCAATGCCTTTTGCAAGAGCAACTGCACTTGGTCTCCTGAATAATAGGAGTCACTTTCCAGTTTCTGCACAATCATCGCTTCGGGATCGTCAATAGCTATGGTCGTTGTAGCACGCTGCTTGTTCAGAAAAGTAAGACATTCATTCAGCGCAATACGATAGAGCCAGGTAGACAACTTCGCCTCGGCACGGAAGTAGTCGATATTCGTCCATGCCTTGATGAAAGTATTTTGCAGGAGGTCGTTCGCATCCTCGTGCGAGAGCACCATTCGGCGGATTTGCCAGTATAATTGTTCGCTGTATTGCGCCACAATTATTTCGAAGCCTTTCCGCTGCGTACTCTCCTCCTGGAGAAGTTTCAGAACCTCGGGTTCATTGTAAGGTGTCATAGTCTCTCGTTTTCTGTATGTTTTTATTTATGGTTTCAAATTCAGGCTTTTCATCGCCTCTAATAAAGACGGATCATAATTGTAAATGTCCTCACAATACCGCATATTATTATCGGCCGACAGATAGACGGTTTGATAATCTATAAATAAAGGTATGTATTGTTCGAGGCTGTAATGCTTCAGTTCACGGTAAGCCGCGCTGATAGGCAATTTCTTTCCTTCCTCGCTTACCGGTTTGATATCCATGGCAATGCGGATACGGTCTTCCAACAATTCATCCGGCTCTTTCAGCAGGAAGAATGCAAAGTCGAGCGCTTTTTGCAGACGGACACAACCATGACTCACTGCGCGGTTCTTCCGACTGAAAGCCCACTTGGAAGGCGTATCATGCAAATAAACGGAATAAGGGTTCGGGAAACGGAAAATAATACGCCCCAACGAATTACCGGCTTTATTATCCTGTTTCACCGTATAAGGAACGCCTTTTCCTGCATACTTCGCCCATTTAATGCTATGCGGATCTACCTGCGTGCCATTTTTATCGTATACCTTCATCCGGTTACGGGTAAAGTATGTCGTATCCCTGCGGTAAGTAGGGATAATCTCTTTCCTGATAATACTTTGGGGAACATTCCAATATGGGTTCAATTCCATATAGTAGATTTTACTCGACAACAGCGGAGTCCTATTCTTCACACTTCCCACACAAATACGCATTTCCAAAATGGAATCCGTTTCTTCGTTGACAGCTTGCAGCATAAAGGCGGCCGTATTGGCAACCACGTATTTCTTTCCCTTCTCCAATGCATATTGCCAACGCGCACGTTCCATATTCACCAGCAGGCAGTTTCGGTAATAATCTGTCGTATCCGTTTCGCCCCAAGAGTTCACGCGTTCCAGTTCTTCCTGCATCTTTTTATAAAACCGAGAGGAAGGTTGCGCCCGTCGGAAAGCCGCATTTGCATCTATCCGCAGAGAATCGAGAGCTGCCAATGCAAACTCTTTGTCGCAGCGTTTTAAAGGAATCCGATCGATCGAATCGTTCCACCTCCGTTCGGGAGGCAGAAAGCCGAACTTCAGTCGGCAAACATAGGACAGGTAAGCAGATGTCAACCGATATTCCACGTCGGCCAGCAAGCGATTCATTGTCTTTTTCCCTTGCAGTTGCAAGGTACGTATTTGCTCCAAATCGTTACGAATACTATCTGTAAGGTAAAGCCCCGGATGAATGCCATGTTTCGAGATATTTCCTAACCAGTATAACAGAGAGTCTGCTGGCTGTGTAGCCGGTTTATCGGATACCAGAGAATCATTCAGCCAGAAGAATTCATCTTTCTCCTGATAATAAGCTACTAGAGCCGAGTCCCAGGGAGTAACTTGTTTATTCTCGTCCAGATATGAGCGAATCATCCGGTGTATGCTGTCCGTACTGATTTGATAAGCGGGATTGAACAACTTCTGCAAGGAAGCCGGAGAATCGGGTATCGGAGATTGAGGCTGCTCTTTTTTACAGGCTGCCAGACAAGCTATCAATCCTATCACCATACCCCATAGAAGTCTTTTACTTTTCATGCGCAGTTCCTCCGTCAACGTCAATGCATAGATTTTCTTTCGCTAATATCGTTTGCGGGAAGATAGCCGCCGCTTCATTGAGCAATACCGATTCATCTTCATAACGAGCTGAGAAATGTCCGATAACCAATTGTTTCACCTCTGCGTCCAAAGCCAGTTGGGCAGCTTGCGCAGCCGTTGTATGGTAAGTCTCCTTAGCACGTGCCTGTTCCGTCTGTGCAAAGGTTGATTCGTGGAAAAGTAAATCTACTCCTTTTATCTGTCCGGCAATCTTAGGCAGATACATTGTATCGGAACAATAAGCGTATTTTCTCGCCGGAGCCGAAGGACGTGTCAGGCGGGAGTTTGCAATCACTTCTCCCTCGGGAGTGACAAAATCCGCCCCGTTCTTAATCCGGTTCAACTCGTAGACAGGAACTTTGTAAAAGTCCACCATGTCTCTGATTATATGATTCGGGCGTTGCTTCTCTTCAAACAGGAATCCGCAACAAGGGATACGATGTTTCAGGGGGATCGTAGTTACCGTCACCGAACGGTCGTCATAGATAAGTGCCGGTTCTTTCGTTTCAAATTCGTGAAAGAGTACTTTATACGTCAGCGTCTTACAAAAGAAGGCAAGCATCGGGGCAAACAGTTCTTCAAGTCCTTCCGGGGAATGGATATGCAAATCGGCAGTCCTGCCCAACAGCCCGAATGTAGAAATTAACCCCAGCAAGCCAAAGCAATGGTCGCCATGCAAATGGGAGATGAAGATATGATTCAAACGGGAAAACTTCAGCCGGGAGCGGCGCAACTGCATCTGCGCACCCTCTCCACAGTCGATCATAAACAACTTTTCACGCAAGTTCACGACTTGAGACGTCGCGAAATGGCGCGTGGTAGGCAAAGCGGAACCGCATCCTAATATATGTAGCTCAAATTTTTCCATTTCATGCAAAGATAGAGTATTTCAGATTCAATCTTGCAAAGAATAAAGAAAAAAGTTACAATAGACTGTCTCTATCATCCCTGTTATCCATATAAAATTCAGTTCCTCTTTCATACGACATCATATCCGTAAACACAAAAAGGCGTCCCGAATAACCGGAACGCCTTTTTATTTATCTGGAAATACTTCTTATTATTTCTTTCCTTCCAACTGTTCTTTCAATGCAGCAAGAGCGTCGATGTCGCCCAGTGTAGTTGAAGCAGCTTGGTTTTGGATCATCGGAGAATCTTCTCTCTTGTTAGATGTCTTCTTAGCACCGGAAGCAGCCTTCTTTTCAGCTCTTTCTTCAGCTTTAGCTACATCTTCGAAGATACGGCTGTGAGACAGGATGATTCTCTTAGCGTCCTTGTTGAATTCGATCACTTTGAATTCAAGTTTCTCATCCAGCTGAGCTTGTGAACCGTCTTCTTTTACAAGGTGTTTCGGAGTTGCGAAACCTTCTACACCGTAAGGAAGAGCTACAACAGCACCCTTATCCAACATTTCGATGATCGTACCTTCGTGTACAGAACCTACTGTAAATACAGTTTCGAATACATCCCAAGGATTTTCTTCGAGTTGTTTGTGACCAAGGCTCAAGCGACGGTTTTCTTTGTCGATTTCCAATACCTGAACTTCAATGTCAGCACCAATCTGAGTAAATTCTGACGGGTGTTTCACTTTCTTAGTCCAAGAAAGGTCAGAGATGTGGATCAAGCCGTCTACACCCTCTTCGATTTCTACGAATACACCGAAGTTAGTGAAGTTGCGTACTTTAGCAGTATGCTTAGAACCAACAGGATACTTTTCTTCGATAGTTTCCCATGGATCTTGTTTCAGTTGTTTGATACCCAAAGACATCTTACGTTCTTCGCGGTCAAGTGTAAGCACAACAGCTTCTACTTCGTCGCCTACCTTCATGAAGTCCTGTGCAGAACGCAGGTGTTGGCTCCAAGACATTTCTGAAACGTGGATCAAACCTTCTACGCCGGCAGCGATTTCGATGAATGCACCGTAGTCAGCCATAACAACAACTTTACCTTTCACCTTGTCACCAACTTTCAAGTCAGGATCAAGAGCATCCCATGGATGCGGAGTAAGTTGTTTCAGACCCAAAGCGATACGTTTCTTTTCGTCATCGAAGTCAAGGATAACAACGTTGAGTTTCTGATCCAGTTCAACAACTTCTTTCGGATCGCTAACGCGTCCCCAAGAAAGGTCTGTAATGTGGATCAAACCGTCTACGCCGCCAAGGTCGATGAACACACCGTAAGATGTGATATTTTTAACAGTTCCTTCAAGAACTTGTCCTTTTTCGAGTTTACCGATGATTTCTTTCTTCTGTTGTTCCAATTCGGCTTCGATAAGAGCTTTGTGAGAAACAACAACGTTTTTGAATTCCTGGTTGATCTTAACAACTTTGAATTCCATTGTTTTGCCAACGAATACATCATAGTCACGGATCGGTTTAACGTCGATCTGAGAACCCGGCAAGAATGCTTCGATTCCGAATACGTCAACGATCATACCACCCTTAGTGCGGCACTTGATGTAACCCTTGATAATTTCTTCATTTTCCAGAGCAGCGTTCACGCGGTCCCAAGAACGAGTAGCGCGGGCTTTTCTGTGTGACAGAACGAGCTGTCCTTTTTTGTCTTCCTGATTTTCAATGTATACTTCTACTGTATCACCTACTTTCAGGTCAGGATTATAACGGAATTCATTCAAAGGGATGATACCGTCTGATTTGTAACCGATGTTCACAACTACTTCACGCTTGTTCATTGCGATTACGGTTCCGTCAACAACCTCACGGTCGTTAACTTTGTTAAGCGTACCGTCGTAAGCTTTTTCAAGTTCTTCGTGGCTTGCGTTTGTTACCGCTTCACCGTTTAGGAGCTACGTTCTTTAAGTTTTCCATTAATAAATAAATTGTTTAATACTTTAATTAAATAAGACATTATATTATCTATAAATCGGGCGCAAAGGTAGAAATATTTTCTTGATTGCCAAAAGAATGCCAAAAGAAAAGATGCTTATATCCTTATTTTTTGTAATATTGCAAGTCTTAATTTATATAGCTCTAGCCATGGACGAGAGATTGGACAAAGTCAAGGTGCAATGCGACTATTTGCCGCTTATTAATTTCGCGATGCAGCAGAACGGCGCATCTATTATTCATCAGATTTCAATTGAGAACACGACACATGCTCCACTGAAAGATGTACAAGTGCAAATCACCACCGAACCGGCCTTTGGTAATTCTGTTCCAACAGTTATAGAAGCAATTCCGGCTAACGACCGGGTCTGTCTGCAAACTTTCAATCTCACCTTGTCCACCAATTATTTCACCCAACTGACCGAAAGATTATCAGGCAGCCTGAAAGTAGAAATCACGTCAGAAACGAAAGCTATATTCTCGCAAACGTATCCGATTGACATTCTCGCTTATGACCAATGGGGCGGACTCAATGTCCTGCCCGAAATGCTGGCTGCGTTCATCACTCCCAATCATGCTGTTATTTCGCCCGTCATCAAACGAGCCGCTACCATTCTGGAGCAGTGGACAGGAAATCCGTCACTGGACGAATACCAGAGCCGTAACCCGGACAGGGTAAGAAAGCAAATGGCCGCCGTCTATACTGCTATCACCGAGCAGCAGATTATTTACAGCACTATCCCGGCTAGCTTTGAGGAGTACGGGCAACGTATCCGGCTCACCGATTCCGTCCTGGCTCAGAAGCTGGGGACTTGCTTGGATATGGCGTTGCTTTACGCCTCCTGCCTGGAAGCTATCGGACTGAATGCTCTCCTCATCATCACCCGGGGACACGCCTTTGCAGGTGCTTGGCTGGTGCCCGAGACTTTCCCGGACGCTACAATTGATGATGTTTCGCTATTAACCAAAAGGACTGCCGAGGGGATTTATGACATCACGCTGGTTGAAACGACCAGCATGAACATGGGACAGCATTCCGACTTCGATGACGCAGTGAAAAGCGCAAACGGTAAACTGACCGATTCAAGCAAGTTCATCCTTGCGATAGATGTCAAGCGGGCAAGGCATTCGGGAATCCGTCCCGTACCGCAACGGGTACTGAACGGACAGATCTGGGAAATAGAAGAAGATACCGCTTTATATAATAAAGATACGGCTTATGCCACCCCGCAAAGTATCAATCCATATGATTTATCCGGCAACGAAACGCAGACGGTCATAACCAAACAACTATTGTGGGAACGACGGCTATTAGACCTAAGCCTGCGCAACAACCTGCTGAATATCCGGATTACCAAAAACACGCTTCAACTTATTCCCGCCAATCTCTCCTGCCTGGAAGACGCTTTAGCAGACGGGGAAGAGTTCCGCATCCTGCACCGTCCTTCCGACTGGGAGAATCCGGGCATGGAGTTCGGGATCTATTCTTCAATACCGGCTTCCGACCCGATTACAGATTTTGTAAATTCGGAGCTTTCCCAGAAAAGATTACGTTTTTATCTGCCGGAAAATGATTTGAGCAAAGCGCTTACCCACTTGTACCGTTCTTCCCGTACTTCTATTGAAGAAAACGGGGCGAATACGCTTTATCTCGCTCTCGGACTGCTAAAATGGTACGAGTCACCTTCCAGCGAACGTCCCCGCTATGCTCCTATCCTGCTGTTACCGGTAGAAATCATCCGTAAGTCAGCGGCCAAAGGATACGTCATCCGTTCACGTGAGGAGGAAACGATGATGAATATCACCTTATTGGAAATGCTCCGCCAAAACTTCGGGATCTCCGTCCCCGGACTGGACCCGTTGCCGACTGATGAAAGCGGTGTAAACGTCAAGCTTATCTACTCCATTATCCGAAACAGCATTAAGAACCAGCGCAAATGGGACGTGGAAGAACAGGCTATCCTGGGAATATTCTCCTTTAACAAGTTTATCATGTGGAATGATATCCACAACAATGCCAATAAACTGACTCAGAATAAAATTGTTTCGAGCCTCATCAACGGAAAGATAGAATGGAATGCCACAACTGAAGAAATAGATGCCACCTACATGGATAAGGAACTGTCTCCGGCAGATATCGTATTGCCTATTATTGCCGATTCATCCCAACTGGAGGCTATCTATGAAGCGGTACACGACAAGACTTTCATCCTGCACGGCCCTCCGGGCACGGGAAAGTCGCAAACCATTACCAACATTATCGCCAATGCTTTATACAACGGCAAACGTGTATTATTTGTAGCAGAAAAAATGGCTGCCCTCTCTGTTGTTCAAAACAGGTTGGCAGCGATCGGACTTGCTCCCTTCTGCCTGGAAATTCACTCCAACAAGACTAAGAAATCCGCCGTTATCTCACAACTTAGAGAAACGACTGAAATCATCAAACAGACTTCTCCCGAAGAATTTAAAAAGGAAGCGGAACGCTTGTTGCAACTGCGGGCGGAATTAAACGGATACACAGAAGCCTTACATAAGGAATATCCTTTCGGCATTTCTTTATACGATGCCATTATCCACTATCAATCAACAGACGGAGAGCCTTGTTTTGATATTCCGCAAAGCTATCTGGATACATTGAACAAAGAAACATTCTCCGAATGGAAAGAAGCTGTCGAAACTCTGGTAAGAACTGCCAATGCTTGCGGACATCCTTATCAACATCCGCTATCGGGAATCTCTATTGCGGAATATTCGTCTGCCATAAAGGAAGAAGCTGCCCAATTACTGAGCACTTTCATCGACTTGCTGAGCACAATTCAGCCGAAGTTATCCGTATTTCCCACACTACTGAAAGATACGGATATGCACCCCACACGCATGGATTTCCAAACGACAGCGGACATTGTCCGAAAAGTACTCGACATTCCCGAACTCACTCCCGGATTGCTGACAGCATCTTCATTGAGCGAGACTCTCGACGAATATCGCGAAGTGTCCGCTCGTGGCAGGAAACGTGATGAGATAAAAGCAACTGTAGAAACCGGATTCACCAAAGAGATTCTCGAAATAAATGCAACACAAATGCTCGCAGAATGGAACAGGGTGAGCGCCCAATGGTTTCTTCCCAGATATTTCGGACAGAAAAAAATCAAAAAGGCAATCAATCTATATGCTTTGAAGCCTGTCAAACCGGAAGCCGTCAAGCCCCTGCTCCACCAAATCATCCATTATCAGGAAGAAGCGGAATTCGTCCGGAAACACGCTGACAGGCTGCCTTCCCTGTTCGGAGGCTTCGGAAGAAGTGAAGACTGGAGCACAATTGAACAGATCATTAATGATATGGGAGTCCTCCATTCCCTTCTACTGAATTATTCGAAGAATATTGCCAAGGCAACGCAAATCAAGCAAAACCTGTCCGTGCAGCTAACGGAAGGGCTCCGGTCATTCAGAGATATGCACGCCCATTCCCTAAATGAATTATACCAACTTGCCGAAAGATTGGTAAACATTGAGAACCGGCTTTCTTCCACGCTGGGCATATCTGCCGAAACGCTTTACATGAACTCTGCCGACTGGATAAACACCGCTCTGGCAAAAGCCCGCCTCCACAAAGAAAATCTGGACAAGCTCAAAGACTGGTACCAGTGGCTCCAGGCATACCGCCAACTGGATAAACTGGGTATAGGATTCATTGCCCTGGAATATAAAGAGAAGAATATCCCGACCGACCAGCTTATCGACAGCTTCCACAAGAGTTTTTATCAGGCAGCTATCCGATATATTATCTCAAAAGAGCCGACACTGGAATTATTCAACGGCAAGATATTCAACGATATCATAGCGAAATACAAACAAATATCGACGAATTTTGAGACAATCACCCAAAGAGAGTTGTTCGCCAGATTAGCTTCAAACATTCCGTCTTTTACTCATGCAGCAATCCAGAGTTCCGAAGTCGGCATACTCCAGAAGAATATCCGCAACAATGCACGTGGCATATCTATCCGTAAGTTGTTCGACCAGATCCCCACTCTACTGTCGCGTATGTGCCCGTGTATGTTGATGAGTCCGCTTTCCGTAGCCCAATACATTGACGCAGATGCGGATAAATTCGATCTGATCGTTTTTGACGAAGCCTCACAAATGCCGACTTACGAAGCCGTAGGTGCTATTGCACGCGGCAAGAACGTAGTGATCGTAGGTGACCCGAAACAAATGCCTCCCACCAGCTTCTTCTCCGTCAACACCGTTGACGAGGATAATATAGAACTGGAAGACCTCGAAAGCATTCTCGATGATTGCCTGGCACTGTCTATTCCTTCCAAATATCTGTTATGGCACTACCGAAGCAAACATGAGAGCCTTATCGCCTTCAGCAATTCGGAATATTACGACAATAAACTAATGACCTTCCCGTCTCCGGACAACATTGAATCCAAAGTGAGAATGGTAGCAATCGACGGTTACTATGACAAAGGAAAGTCCCGCCAAAACCGGGCGGAAGCACAAGCCGTAGTAGACGAAATAGCAAGAAGATTAAGAAGTGAAGAATTAAGGCGGAAGAGTATCGGTGTTGTTACTTTCAGCGTCGTCCAACAAGCATTGATAGAAGATTTGCTATCCGACCTCTTCATCTTTCACCCCGAACTGGAAACACTTGCACTGGAAAGTGAAGAACCTTTGTTCATCAAGAACCTGGAGAATGTGCAGGGAGACGAGCGGGATGTCATTCTTTTCTCTGTCGGCTATGGTCCCGATTCCGAAGGGCGCGTCAGCATGAATTTCGGTCCGTTAAACCGGATCGGCGGAGAAAGGCGACTGAATGTAGCCGTATCCCGTGCCCGGTATGAGATGATAATCTTCTCTACTTTAAGATCGGATATGATAGACCTCAACCGGACTTCGTCTATCGGAGTGGCCGGATTGAAACGGTTTCTCGAATATGCGGAAAAAGGTACAAGGAACACACTCGGCAGCTCCCTTCCCTCTTTACCGGAAGAAACGGTATCTATCGAAAATATCATAGCGGACAAACTACGCTCTTTAGGATATACCGTACATACGGACATCGGATGTTCTGGCTATAAAATTGATATTGGAATTGTGGATCCTCAAAACACATCCAATTATCAACTAGGCATCATCTGTGACGGAAAGAACTACAAACGTACGAAAACCGCACGCGACCGTGAGATTGTCCAAAACAATGTATTGAAAGCACTCGGCTGGAACATCTGCCGCATTTGGACAATGGACTGGTGGGAGAAGCCGGATGAAGTCATTGCATCCATACAGGAAGCAATCAGCAAAGGAACCTCCGTTTCCAAACAAGAAGAACCTCGGCAGGAAGAACCAACCCGGAAAGAAACACGCAGCGAAGAACCCATAAAAGGTGGGCAAATAAAAGAAGTAACACTAAACGAGGCACCGATAAAGGAAGTATCGCTAAAGACAACACCGGTTTTCGCAAAACCGGAAATAATCTCCGCCGATATTCCCCAACGAAAGTATAACAGCACGAAAGTGAACCCGAACAAATATTCTTCGAAAGATTTCTTCGCTACGGAGAACATCCCTATTCTTATCTTTCAAATCCGGAAACTCATAGAAAACGAAGCACCCATCAGCAAATCATTACTCTGCAAAAAGGTTCTGGTCGAATGGGGAATCAGCCGGTTGGGACAACGGATAGAAGCGCATCTGGAAAAGATCTTCGACAGCCTTCACCTCTACCGTACCACATACGATGGTCTCGTCTTCTTCTGGAAAGATGAAGTACAATGCTGTCTCTATTCCGGTTACCGCCCCGAGTCCGATCGGGATGCAACAGATTTGCCACCCGAAGAGATAGCCAACGCAGTACGGCAACTATTGGCTGATTCTATCAGTCTTCCTTTGGCGGATTTGGTGAAAGCGTGCGCACAAGAATTCGGTTTCACACGTATGGGATCAAACATAGACACTGTCATGCAGAGAGGAATCAATAAAGCCATAAAAAAGAATTATGCCAAAATAGACAATGAAAAAGTAACGATTGCAGACTAATACCCTTTCTCCAAACGTTTCAAAGCAGCAATGGAATCGGATGCATAGGTATTGTCCGGTTCTATCGCCCGCCAATAGCAAAGCATTCCGATAAGCCGTTTCAGATAAGCAGGATCATGAGAGCCGATCCTGCGCTGGTGTTCTGCCAGACCTTTCGTCAGGATGAAATAAACATTCTTACGAATCTCCCTCTTTTTGCTTTTAGGAATAGTCAGCTTCACACCGGAAGCGACAGACACCCCCGTAATAATCTTCCTACTACTCTGATTCATAAAATGAGTCTTTTTATGGTTCGGCTCGAACTTCTCATCACGGATAATCCGTTTGACTTGAGGGATGATCTGCTCTTTCGGAAACACATCTCCCGAAAAGGTTAGGTCGTCGGCATAACGGGTATAAGTCAACCCGTATTCCGCAGCCAACGCTGCGAGTTTCCTGTCCATTTCGTATCCCACAATATTACTTAAAGCCGGACTTGTAGGCGCTCCTTGCGGCAAATGCCTGTGCAGGCAACACAAAGCCCCCAGTACTTTCGACACATTCTCCGGATAACCTATTTTCTTAAATGTCTGCCTCACTCTCGGGCTTCGTATAGAGCCGAAGAAATCATGAATATCCATTTTCAACACATACCGCTTACCCAAATGAGGAGCAGCATTGTCCACCACAGACCGACCGCAGCGAAAACCGACGGCTGCCGGATGAACTATCGTCACCGATGATAAAATACGCGAATAAATAGTAGATTGGATAGCCTGCAAATCCTTGTCCGGAGCAGAAATCATACGATACCCTCCGCTTCTCTTTCTCATCCAAAACTCCTGATAATGCCCGGAAACATTGTTCAATATTTCTTCCAGGCGGTTCACTTCCACTCCTAACAGAGCAGCACACCAGATTACAGCCTCTTTTTCAAATCTCGGAGTATAGGGGGCCACCGGAGTAGTAACACCCATTGCATGACGAAGCCAGGATCCTCGCTCCCATTTTGTTTTATCAACCTTTTCTTCTTTACCACCGCCTGTTGCTTTCCACCTTTTATACCCTTCTTGTCTCCTGCTCGAGGAAATCATTTTATAAATCAAAAAGCCGGTGATAATAAGTATCGTTATTAGAATTTTGTTCATTGTGCATCTGTATAAAACTAAGGAGAAGAGGATGAGTTATTTACTAAAATAAATTTAGGTATGTATACCTAGTAATTTATTTTCTAGGAAAATACCTGTGCTTATGAGGCGACTACACCTCTCTTGTGCTAAATTCTGCCCTCATCCTCTTCTACACAAAGGTAGAAAATAATTCCCGGATATCCAACCGGAACGCAGAAAACTATCGGTTAAACAACTCGAATGTAAACTTACAGCCTATCCCGCCAAACTTCCAGTTCTCGCTGCTCACAAAAACTCCAAGATCAAAGATATGCGTGCCAATGCCGTATCCCACTTCCAAATAAGGTTGAAGATGTGGCATGGAAAGGGCGCTGACATAGATCCGTTCATTTTGTACATAACGAGTATACTTCATCAAATGTCGCAGGACAAGGAACGGAGCCTCATACGTGAAATGTCCGCGTACATAACGGCGGGAGGAGTTGTACCAACGTCCGTCAAGCACCTGAAACACACCACCGATTTCATCATTCCACCCTACGGGAAGATTGTGACGTGAAAAGTTGACAAAGTCCACAAAATACAGTTCGTCCTGATTGGTGAATGCGCCGAATCCGAAGCGGTAATAGATATTACGCATCAGTCCCAAACGGATTTGATGTTGAAGGTCGAACTCTATCCTTTCATATTCCCCCGTACTTTTGAACACATCCTTTATACCCCGTTCGTAATCGACCGAGAAAGTCGGGTAGAAAGAACGGAGGTTTATCTTACGCTTTCCGTTCATGTAGTAATAAAGTCCCGGCGTCCATTCCACACGGATACGAGGGGCAAAACTGATATAGGTATTCTTGAACTTATCCATAAACTCGGGAGGCGGCATCGGATAGTCACCGGTAATAACAAAGCGGGAACGCTCCACTGCAGTTCTCTTGTGCGCCGAGAAACCGACACTTATATCCAGCCCGTTAGTAACTTCAACGCTATGGAAGAAATTGAAATATAAATCCTTAAAATAATCCAGGTGAATCAGGTCGAAATTAAAGATACTGTCCGGCATGGCTTTCAGTTCATCCAACACTTTACTGCTATAAATACGGTTACCGTTACCCACATTCAGCCGGAAGAATCCCCGCTTTTGAGGCCAATACTCAAAGTCGGCATTCAGTCCCCAATAGAACTCTTTCCGGGTGAAGTTATACCCCAGTCGAGGGACAATGCGGAGCAACTTATCGCCCCTGAAAAGGCGGTTATACCGGAAGTCCTGCCGATAGGACAACCCATTGCTACCGCTATAACTGAACAAAAGCGGATTGATAAACGGAGAGAAACGGACACTTCCGATATTGGATAAATTGAATTTATAATCTTCCAACATCAAGTCACCCATTGTTCCCCAAAAAGCCTGGCTTTTCGTTTTCTTCTGACTGACCACAGTATCGCGTCTTAACTGGTAGTCCTGATACAGTTTCTTCTCATCGTCCGCCAACGGAATAGGACGAAGTATGGCAAAAGTCGAAGCGTCTGTTTTGTAGGCATTCGTATCGCACTGCAACGAGAAAGATTCTGACAGGTTATATTTCTTCTTTTCTTTCTTACGTGTTTTCTTCTCTTTCAGTTCGATCGACTTATAATCCAAAGAAGCCGTATAGGAGCCGTCAACCTTGTTTCCCAAAAACTTAAAGAGGGCCTCCACGTCATACCGAACCGGCAGAAACTCGTCTTTCTTGCCCACTTCTCCCATTTTAATCCAGCAAGTAAAGGTAATCAGTTCCGACCGTCCCGAGAAACGTATCTCCCGTACGCTCCACACATTACTGCTGACAATCATATAACCTCCTACCAACTGATCGCTTTTCGTTTTGGGGATAAAGCGTATCCGGTAGTCAAGGTTATTGGGGTCGCCCATTACACTATCTATCCGGTATTTATAAAATTTCTGTCCGTTCTTGGCAAGAGGTGACATCAGGCGTTCATCGTTCAAAAGCGAAGCCGAGTAGATATTTACACTAAAATATTCGAGCAACCCCGGCAATCCCCTGTTTCCTCTCACTGTACCTTGCGAGGCTTTTACTTTCTGGTCGTAGATATTGGGAGCCGTATAATGAAGGTCACTGTATGTTTCGAGCATATATTCACGCACCCCTTTCTGCAAACGGAACATGGAAGGTACGTAGCGGAGAATAAAATTCTTCTTCTGGATATCCATTCTACCCTTTATATATAGATTCGCGCGATAATCGCTTACTATTGTCTCATACAAAGGGGCAAAAGTCATGACACGTTCGATAATGGAGTCAGCCGAGATCTCCGTACTGGTATAGGGATTCATTATATAATTGTTGGCTGTTCCCTTTGATATAAAAGAAAACAGGCATACTATGCATCCTATCAATATTTTAACTCTCAATCGTCGTATCTCCTTCATTAACGTAGGCAAATATAGAAAAGAATATCGAAAAGCAAAGGCAATGTGTCACTAAAAAGAGTTATCAATTAATAGTTGTTATCTACTAACAACAAACTTCCTGTTGCCCAATAATAAACTTGCTTTGAACCAACAGCAAACTTATAAAACTAAAGTTTCAATTGGTATCATCTCCTTCTATATTTTATAAAATACAAGAAAAAAGCCTACCTTCCCCACAAAAAGCAGGGGTATTTCTCAAAAAACACACTTATTTTCAAAAATACCCCTACAAAAACAGGGGTACTTTCAGAAAAAACATATAATTTTGCGCCCAGCAACCAATAAAAGTAGACTATTTATGTCAAAAATGCGTTTTTTTGCTCTGCAAGAGCTTTCCAACCGGAAACCTTTGGAAGTGACCGCTCCTTCCAACAAACTCTCTGATTATTATGGCAGCCATGTGTTCGACCGCAAGAAGATGCAGGAGTATCTTCCCAAAGAAGCTTATAAAGCGGTAATCGACGCTATCGAAAAAGGTACACCTATCAACCGTGAAATAGCCGACCTGATTGCCAACGGCATGAAAAGCTGGGCGAAGTCGCTCAACGTTACTCACTACACACATTGGTTCCAACCCCTGACGGACGGAACAGCCGAAAAGCATGACGGCTTTATCGAGTTCGGTGAAGACGGTGAAGTCATCGAACGCTTCTCCGGCAAACTGCTTATCCAGCAGGAACCGGATGCTTCTTCTTTTCCCAACGGTGGCATCCGCAATACTTTCGAAGCTCGCGGCTATACGGCATGGGATGTTTCTTCTCCGGCATTCGTTGTAGACACAACTCTCTGTATTCCCACGATCTTTATTTCTTACACAGGCGAAGCACTGGATTACAAAACTCCATTGCTGAAAGCACTCGCTGCCGTAGACAAAGCTGCTACGGAAGTTTGCCAGCTATTCGACAAAAACATCACTCGTGTATATACAAACCTGGGCTGGGAACAGGAATATTTCCTTGTTGACTCCTCCTTATATAATGCACGTCCCGACCTCTGCCTGACAGGACGGACACTTATGGGACATTCTTCCGCTAAAGATCAACAGTTGGAAGACCACTATTTCGGCTCTATCCCTCCACGCGTCACGGCATTTATGAAAGAACTCGAAATCGAATGCCACAAACTGGGTATTCCCGCCAAGACACGTCATAACGAGGTAGCACCCAACCAGTTCGAACTGGCTCCTATCTTCGAAAACTGTAATCTGGCAAACGACCACAACCAGCTTGTCATGGACTTGATGAAACGTATTGCTCGCAAGCATCACTTCAACGTGCTTCTGCACGAGAAACCTTATAGTGGCGTGAACGGTTCGGGCAAGCACAACAACTGGTCGCTTTGCACCGACACAGGCGTCAACCTGTTTGCACCGGGCAAGAATCCGAAAGGAAATATGCTATTCCTTACTTTCCTGGTGAATGTGCTGATGATGGTTTATAAGAACCAGAATCTATTGCGTGCTTCTATTATGAGTGCCAGCAACAGTCACCGCCTGGGAGCCAACGAAGCTCCTCCCGCTATTCTTTCCTGCTTTCTGGGTTCACAACTTTCGGCAACTCTTGACGAAATTGTACGCCAGGTGGGAAACGAGAAAATGACCCCAGAAGAAAAGACAACGCTGAAACTGGGTATCGGACGTATACCCGAAATTCTGCTCGACACAACCGACCGTAACCGTACCTCCCCTTTCGCCTTCACCGGAAACCGGTTTGAGTTCCGTGCCGCAGGTTCTTCTTCCAACTGTGCCGCCGCCATGATTGCTATCAACGCTGCCATGGCAAACCAGTTGAACGAATTCCGCGCATCGGTGGAAAAGCTTATGGAGGAAGGAGTAGGCAAAGACGAAGCTATCTTCCGTCTGCTGAAAGAGACAATCATCGCTTCCGAACCGATCCGTTTCGAAGGCGACGGCTATTCCGAAGAATGGAAACAGGAAGCTGCACGCCGCGGACTGACCAACATCTGCCACGTCCCGGAAGCTCTGATGCACTACGTTGACAATCAATCCAAATCCGTACTTATCGGCGAACGCATTTTCAACGAAACGGAGTTGAACAGCCGTTTGGAAGTGGAATTGGAGAAATACACCATGAAGGTTCAGATTGAAGGCCGTGTATTGGGCGACCTCGCTATCAACCACATCGTGCCGACTGCCGTGGCTTATCAGAATCGCCTGCTCGAAAATCTTCGCGGAATGAAGGAAATCTTCTCTGCCGAAGAATACGAAGTGTTGAGCGCCGACCGTAAAGAGTTGATTCGTGAGATCTCCCACCGGGTGACCTCCATTAAAATACTGGTCCGTGAAATGACCGAAGCGCGAAAAGTAGCCAACCACCTTGAAAACTACAAGGAAAGAGCATTTGCATACGAAGATAAAGTGCGTCCGTATCTCGACCAGATACGAGATCACATCGACCATTTAGAAATGGAAGTAGACGATGAAATATGGCCTCTACCGAAGTATAGGGAACTGTTATTTACTAAATAAAATGTTTTCAAGATGGAGGTGTGTCAAAATGCGCACCTTCTTTTTTTTAAGCGCAAAGCCCCGACTTTCACAAGCTGGGGCTTTGTTATTACCTAAAGATTTTGTATCTTTAGTAGATATTTCGGAACCGTTATCCGACATGTTAGCTCCTTTAAACAATGAGCAAAAGGAGTTTCTGATGAATAATTATACGATACAGACCTACAAAAAGAATGAAACCATTTATTGTGAAGGAGAAACCCCCTCTCATTTGATGTGTCTCATCAGTGGCAAAGTAAAAATCTTCAAAGATGGTGTAGGAGGAAGAAGTCAGATTATTCGCATGATCAAACCGCGGGAATATTTTGCGTACCGCGCCTACTTTGCGAAACAGGACTTCGTTACCGCTGCAGCTGCTTTTGAACCTTCCGTTGTCTGTCTGATTCCTATGAGTGCTATCACCACCTTGGTTGCCCAGAATAACGATCTGGCCATGTTCTTTATCCGCCAACTTTCTATTGACCTCGGTATCTCCGACGAACGTACCGTCAACCTGACACAGAAACATATCCGCGGACGTCTGGCTGAATCGTTGATGTTCCTGAAAGAGAGCTACGGGCTGGAAGAAGACGGTTCTACCCTAAGCATTTATCTTTCACGCGAAGATTTGGCTAATTTATCGAATATGACGACTTCAAATGCCATTCGTACTTTATCTCAATTCGCCGCAGAACGATTAATCACAATCGACGGAAGAAAGATAAAAATCATCGAAGAAGAAAAGCTGAAGAAAATAAGCAAAATTGGATAAAAAACTCTTTTATGCCAATTGCGCCGCTTTAAACAGTGAACACACATATAGAAAATATAATTGCAGACATCAAGCGTGGTAACAAACAAGCTTTCAAAAAGCTATTTGATGACTACTACCCTATTCTTTGCGTTTTCTCATTTCACTATGTTGAAGATAAAGAAGTCTGCAAAGATATTGTTCAAGACGCATTGTTGGCTTATTGGGAACGAAAAGAAGACTTCAACGATATCCTAAAAGTAAAAAGTTTCCTTTATACTGTCACTCGAAATAAATGTTTGAATTACCTCAAACACGCACAACTAGATATTCCTTTTTTTCACGGAAAAGAAGAATATGACAATGGATTTGAAGCTGAGATTATTGAGCAAGAAACATTTCGCATTGTTCGCAAAGCGGTAGAAGAATTACCTACTCAAATGCGGAATATCATCTTATATTCAATGAAAGGGTTAAAAAACAATGAAATTGCTGACAAATTGCAAATCTCAGAAGGAACTGTCCATAAGTTAAAAAAAATAGCTTATCGCAAACTCCGAGAAAGCCTAAAAGGAATTAATTACATCTTATGTCTTTTTCTATGCAAATAAAGTAACTTTTTGATTACCCCATTTTTTCATTTGGATTGTTTTATATACGAACCAATTGAAAAAATGATGGAATCATTTAAAGAAAAATTTAAGATTGCTAAAGTATTAGCCTCCATATTCACTCATTCGTCAACCTTGGAAGAGAATGAGAGTTACCATAAATGGATTAATGAGAATCCGGAACATCAAAAGATAGCCGACCGGATATTAAATCAGAGGACATATGAAGAACACTCACTGTTGATAAAGAGCTTTTCCTCACAAAAAGCATGGGAAAAGATTTATCCTCTGTTAAATGGAGAAAAAGCACCTAACCTTTTTCTGTGGAAAAGAAGTATGAGATATGCAGCCCTTATCTTACTACTCATGATACCGGCTTCCTATCCTATATATAAATGGATATCTGAAGAACCGATTAGCGAAATCAATCCCGGCACACATGGCGGAGAAGTTACATTAAGTAACGGCACTACATTCAAAATTCCGGAAGGAGCTTTACCAGAAGGGACAAGCAAGATGTTTATCATTGATTCCAAAGGTATCAATTATCAAATGCCTACCAATAAACCTCAAATAAAAGAAATCAAAAACACCCTGCAAACACTACATGGAATGGAATGTCACATAACCTTGTCAGATGGAACGAAAGTACATTTAAACGCAGAATCCCAATTGATATATCCTGTATGCTTCAGTAACGAACAACGTATTGTCCAAATCAAAGGAGAAGCATATTTCGATGTTGCTCCAGACAGTGAACATCCATTTATTGTCCAAACACCATATACCTCTATTCAAGTGACAGGAACAACTTTCAATGTCAGAGCCTATCCAGACGAGAATATTGAAAGCACTACACTTATTAATGGATCTATAAAAATTAAAAGTAAAAACGAAGATTTCGAATTAACTCCCAACCAACATTTCATTTTTGACAAGAATTCCAAAAGAAATACTGTAACCAATGTAAATACAGAATTATACACATCTTGGGAATCCGGTTCATTCATATTCAAAAATATCCCTCTTGAGAGTGTCATGTCATATCTTTCTAAATGGTATGGATTCAAATACACATTTGAAGATGATGCTGTCAAACAAGTAAAAATTGGAGCCTATCTTAATCGATATGCAAATATGAATCCGATTATTGACATGATAAAAGAACTGAACCTGGTAGATATAAAACAAAGAGAAGGCGTTCTGCATATCTCTTATAAATAATTACTAATACATTATAACTAACGCTTATGAAAAGACGAGCACATTCCTTATTCAGAGGGATATCGCGTACGAGCAGAAATATTATCAAGCTCTGCTTTTTATGCGTATTCTCTCTATCTTCACTTATGATTCAGGCACAAGACAACCAGAGAATATCGGTTGATCTTAGAGAAGAGACTTTAGAATCAGTACTCTGGTACTTGCAAAATCGAACAAAATTTATCTTTATGTATGCAACTGAAGATATCGCTAACATTACTGATATCAGTGTAAGAGCAAAAGACAAAACAATTACCGAAATTTTGGACGAATGCCTGGAAGGAACTAATCTCACTTACGAAATTTCAGGTAGTGCTATCGTTATCAAGAAAAGAAAAACTGACAAAATCACTATTAGCGGTTGGATACGTGACACAAGCGGTGAAGCACTTCCGGGAGCTACGGTCAGTGTTCGAGGATCAAAGCAAGGAGCTATTGCCGGATTGGACGGACACTACACCTTTAGCATTCCGGCACAGGAAGGACTAATATTGACCTATTCGTTCATCGGAATGGAAAAGAAAACAGTCAAATATACAGGAAAGAGAACCATCAACGTCACTCTAAACAATTCCTCAAATACAGAAATAGACGAAGTAGTGGTAACCGGTTATCAGAACATCCAGCGACGTGACCTGGTAGGTTCGATCACTACCGTCAAAGCCAAGGATATCATAATGCCTTCGTATACCACTATTGACCAAATGTTACAAGGACGTGTGGCAGGTATGGTAGTGACCAATACCAGTAGCCGCGTAGGTACTGCTCCCAAGATTCAGATTCGTGGTACAAGTACACTATTAGGTAATCAGGACCCGTTATGGGTAGTAGACGGAATTATTCAGGAGGACCCATTAGAATTGGATGCGACCTCTCTAATGACCAATGACTTAAAAAATATCATCGGTAACCAGATATCTTGGCTGAATCCGGCCGATATTGAAAGCATCAGTATTCTAAAAGATGCTTCTGCAACTGCTATTTACGGTTCAAAGGCATCTAATGGTGTCATTGAAATTACTACTAAAAAAAATACTACTGATCGTTTAAGCGTTAATTACACATCCAATTTTATAATAGGAACACGACCTAATTACGATCAGTTCAATTATATGAATTCAAAAGAAAGGGTACTGTTCTCACAAGAAGCTTTCAACTGGGGAACTCCTTACAGTGCTGAACCTATCAAACAAATGTACACGTACGAAGGATTATTGAATATGTATTTATCACATGATATATCCTCTGAAGAGTTCCTTGCCCAACGGAATGTTTTGGAAACACAAAACACAGATTGGTTCAAACTACTAACCCGCCGCGCTTTCAGCCATAATCACAATCTAAGTGTTTCCGGCGGAACAAACAAATACAGTTATTCGGCTTCTATGGGATATTCCAAAAGCGAAGGACAAGAAATTGGAAATGATAGTGAACGCATGACCGGCCGTCTTGCTATTACTATACGTCCGGTACAGAAACTAACCATAAATGCAGCTATCAATGGAAGTGTAAACACGAATAAAGGATTTGCGGGAGGAGTCAATCCTTTAGGATATGCCACTACCACTAACCGTTCAATAGACCCTGATGTCTATTATCAGATGAAAGCCTCCTATCCATATAATGAAGGAGTAAGATCGTTATCATACAATTTCATTAATGAACGGGAGAATAGCGGCTCAAAATCAGCATCCAGCTATCTGTCCGCCTCACTTGACTTAAAATGGAACATTCTAGACTGGCTGACTTATCAATTCACCGGAGGATATTCGGATAATAATAGTACAAACGAGGCATGGGAATCGGAACGGACATTTTACATTGCCGAGAATTATCGCGGATATGACTTTAACTCGGTTTCACCAGCCAGTAAAGAATTCAAAGCCGCCTTACTTCCTTTTGGTGGTGAATTGTTTACTAACAACACACATCAATACTCTTACAACATACAGAACAAGTTGCAATTCAGTAAGGCTTTTAATGATGAGAACCGATTGAATGCACTAGTAGGTATGGAATTGCGTTCTACTACCAACAAAGGAATCAACAATACGGTATGGGGATATGTTCCCGATAGAGGAGAAGTCATCACAAGCCCGACCACCTTACAAGCTTTCGAACCGATTACCGGTTCTCAAAACAGCGGTTGGGGCATTCTACAAAGAATATATGACGGTGGTTGGAGAAAAGTTAATACTACGGATAATTTCTTCTCTGTATTTGCCACACTGGCCTATTCATTCAAAAATCGCTATGTAATAAATGCCAATGTACGTAATGACGCATCCAACCGCTTCGGACAAGATACCAATCATCGTATTGACCCAACCTACTCATTTGGTTTCTCATGGAGGGCTTCAGAAGAAAGGTTTATGAGAAAATATGTGGGCTGGATAACTAACTTAAACTTCCGCGGCACTTATGGTATTCAGGGAAATGCACTCACACGTCTTAGCCCGGATCTAATTCTGAATCAAGGAACAGTAGCTGATCTATACAATAGATATCAATCTACTATTTCCCAGATTCCGAACCCGACTCTGTCTTGGGAACGTACCAAATCATGGAATTTCGGAATCGATCTGGAATTATTTAATCTGTTCAACATGAATCTGGAATATTACACAAGACGCTCTAATGCGATTGTCGAATTAGACCTGCCTTATGAATATGGAATTTCTTCTATGAAACGTAACGGAGGTATTATCCACAACAGAGGTATCGAATATACATTGACTTTTACTCCGATACAAAAACGTGACTATGCATTAAGTGTCAGCCTGAATGCATCTAAAAACTGGAACGAGGGCGGGCATACGGATATCGAAGTCAAGGCTAGTGATTTTCTGAACGGACGCTCGGATATCATACTCAAACAAGGTTATCCCCTTAGTAGTTTCTGGTCATACTCATTTGCCGGTCTGAATGGACAAACCGGAGAACCTCAATTCAACCTTCTGGATATTCCGGATGACCAACGAAGCCGATTGATAGACCCGACCACCTACCTGGTTTATTCAGGGCAAAGAGATCCCTATTTTACAGGTGGATTAAGTTTAAGTTTCCGGTATAAATCACTGACTCTGAACAGCAGTTTCTCACTCTTGCTTGGCAACAAAAAACGTCTGCCCTCGCCCTACTCGCAGTTTAGCAGTTCCTACTATATGCCAGACCCATATACGAATATAAACCGTGATTTGTTAAACCGTTGGAAAGAGCCGGGAGACGAAGCACATACTATCATACCTTCACTGCCTAAGGGCAATATGTCTCTCATACAATTACCTAATGGAGAGAGTACTTTCAAAATCCCGGTATGGGAGCAGTCTGATGCTATGGTTGTAAGTGGTTCATTCCTACGCTGCCGTAATATCGGTTTATCTTGGCAAATGAAACGCGAATGGTGCGAAAAGATATACATGAAGAACTTGTCACTCAACTTCAACATGGATAATATCTTCGTTATCGCCAGCAAACGTTTCAACGGGTTCGACCCGGAAATCAGCAATAGTGTACTTCCGCGCAATTACTCACTAGGTATTAACATTGGTTTCTAAAAAAATAAAAGATGAAAAAATTTATATATACAATTATAGGAATCGTTTTATTATCACTGTCCTCCTGCTCCGACTTTCTGGAACCGAAATCCCAAAGCGAATATGTTCCTAAAGACGCTAACGCCCTCCAAGAGATGCTAATCGGCAGTGCTTACCCCCAACATAAGTCAGGCAACAATTTACTAGGTTTTTTAAGTTTCCTCGATGATGATGTCCAGTTCCACAAAACCGGGTATGAGTTCGATTCCAACTCATTAGGATATGTAGAATCCAAGAAAGCAGTTTTCACATGGCAACCGGATATGTTCTTCATAATGGAAAAGAACAGTCCCGTTGTTTACAATATCTGGGAAGGTTACTATAAATTTATTTTAGGGGCAAATGCCGCACTTGATTATATTGGTGATGTAAACGGAACAGAAGCTGAAAAGAACTATGTGATTGCCCAAGCTTTAGGTCTAAGAGCATTCTACTACTTCATGTTAGTCAATCACTTCGGTGCACCTTATAATTATGACAAGCAAGCAGCGGGAGTACCTCTTAAATTGACAAGTAACCTACTGCCCGAAGAAGATTTATTAATGACACGTAATAGTGTAGAAGAAGTTTATAACCAGATTATAGAAGATTTGAGCGAAGCGGAACGGTTGTTTCTCACTTTATCGAAAGATAAGCAATACGAACCGAACTATTTAATCAGCCTTCCTATGATACAATTATTGAAATCCCGTGTTTTCCTTTACATGGAAAATTGGAAGGATGCAGCGATATATGCCGACAAGGTAATCAATGAGTGGTCTTTCTCTTTAATCAATTTGAATAATCTGCCTTCTACGTCAACAGCAGAACCTTATTACAATTTCACGTCTTTGAAATCATCAGAAGTAATCTGGCTATATGGAAATGTATCTGATCTCACAGAATTTAATAACGAAACAGTATCTCGTGAAGAGGAAGACCCCGATTATCCCGGTTGGGGAATAAATATTACCTACTATCGGAAAGCCTTCACAGCTTCCGATGATCTGTTGGAAAGTTTTAAAGATGGAGACTTAAGAAAAGAAAAATACATAGCTAAAGAATATAACAGAATAAATAACAGTTTTTATCCGGACTATTACAGTTCTTTCGGGAAATACCAACTATCTGCAATGGGCGAGCCTAATGGTTCAGAGAATTTTGCACTCTCTTTTAGACTGAGTGAAGCATATCTGAATCTTGCAGAAGCTGCTGCCTACAATAACGAAGAAAGTAAGGCGCTTTCAGCTATGAGAACTTTATTGGAGAATCGATACGAACCAGAAAAGTTAGTTGTCCCTGCCGGATTGACCGGTGAGACGTTGAAAAACTTCATCAAGGCAGAAAGAAGAAAAGAACTCTGTTTTGAGGGACAACGCTGGTTCGACCTGAGACGCTACGGAATGCCTCAAATCACACACGAATGGGAAGGTAAAACATATACGCTAAAATCTAACGACCCTTCTTATACCATGCCGATTCCGGATGAAGTATTGATTAAAAATAAAAGACTGGAACAAAATCCTTTGGCTCCTAAACGAGAAAACTAATGCTAATAATTTCAGTAACTTAAAAAAGAAACAAATATGAGAAATATATATTTATTATGGGGACTCCTCACTTGCATAGCATTCACCTCATGCTATGAAGAAGATGCACTTACCCCCACAGAAGGAGGCATTGAATTACGTTTCAAAGTTCCCCAAGGAACGAATAGCTGGGATGATGACATCTCACAAATACAAAAAGATTTCGGCGTCTATCTGATTTATAAAGATTTGCAAGATGAAGATTTCAATCGTAGCTGGACAGGAGGTGCATCCACAAATTATAAAGGGGAAGGGTGTATCAACGATGAAATGGCGAAGTTCTATACGGAATTTATGAAGAAACATGTATTCTCCTACCTCAATAACGAAAAGTGTAAAAAGGTTACAAGCAAATTATTACCGTTATATTGGTATATGGCTTATAATGTGCATATAGCAACGGAAATAGATTTGGGAGCAGTCGTTATCAAACAAAATAATGCCATGCACGAAATCATTAATGGTCTGGATTACTGGAGTACCTGTTTATTCGGACCTCAGGCAGAAATGACCGACAAATATATTATGCCGGACGACCAAGTAACGTTCAGCCAACGTCGGAAAATGATTCTCGGTAATATCATAAAGGCTGCTGTAGAAAAAAGGCTAATTACCATTCCTGAAGAATTCAACCGTGGTTTGGATTACGTGACTCCTATATCATTCTATTTTTGGGAAACAGACAGTCCTGATTTTCACTTGAACAGGGGATTTCCAGGTACTGTAAATACAAATAAATTCACACTGAATGAAGAATATGACGGCAGCAACCCGACCCGGGAAGCAACATTTGCCGGATATGCCTTACTATCATTATATTATACGGAAGCCGAAAGTACCGAAAGATACAGTCAATTCCCGCTTATTATTGAGAAATTCGCTTTCGTACGCAAATACATGAAGGAGAATTATGGAATTGATTTGGAAGCCATAGCTAAAGGTCCGAATGACTGGGATATTCAGCCTCATCCAGAAATACCGGGTAACAACGATGAAGACGGTGGAGACGATGACGATCCCTGGCCAGGATTTGACTGGTAACTATTCTCCTGTGACGATTATTATTTAAATACAATTCTATGATATCAACAAAGAAACTTTTCATTTTATTTTTTTCGTCCTTCTTATGCGCCACGACAAGTTCGTGGTGCAAAGATGGACTACAAATTAAAGGCAAGTTAAGAATACTGAAACCAACCACTTTGCAAGTGAATGACCTGAACGGAACACTTATTCTTAGCTGTGAACTCCAACCCAATAAAGAGTTCGCCACAGAACAGAAGCTGATTCAACCCGATATCTACACATTGCGAATCGGAAAAACGGAAGAAAAAATATATTTCGAGAACCATGAAGTGAACATCATCGGCTACTATGATGAGACAAATCCCGAACAAAGTTCCCTGTCGTTTAAAGGTATCGACTCGTTTCTCACTCTGCAAGAATATTTACCCGCAGATAAAGACCCGGACACAGCAACTGTTTCTCTTCCGGCTAACGCACAACTGTCACCTAATATGGTATCCGCGCTTGCTTATCTGGCCAATGTAAATGACTATTACTCTAATAAGAAATTATTGGATATGATTTCCGATGATGAGCGAAACTCTTTATCTGCCCGCTGGCTGGTAGAAAGAGTCAAAATCCTTTCCCACCAAATTATTGGTGCAGAATGTCCGGACTTTACTTTCACGAATGTCAATGATCAGAAGGTTAATTTAAAAGACTTTCGCGGTAAAATTGTCGTTTTGGATTTCTGTGCTTCCTGGTGCGGCCCTTGTCGTAAGGAGATGCGTAGTATGCTAAAAATATATAATGAACTGAAAGCTGACGATTTGGAGTTCATCAGCGTATCACTAGACGATAGCCAAGCTAAGTGGAAAAAGATGCTGGACGAAGAAAAACTTCCCTGGGTAATGCTGTGGGATAAAACAGGCTTTCCGAAAAGTAATGAAGCTCCAAGTGCTATCCAGACAGCTTATGGCTTTTATGCCATCCCTTTCCTTGTAGTCATTGACAAAGAAGGAAAACTAATAGCACGTAATGTCCGCGGAGAACAAGTACGTGAAGCCATATTAAAAGCTAGAAATTAATCTGACTATATAAATATCATAACTCATCCTACAATGAAAAAACTTATATCCCTTATCTTATGCTGCCTTATTTGTGGAATTACATCAGCTCAATTAATAAAACAAAAAGTTGAAAAACAAAAAAAACAATCCGAACTGGACTGGTACAATTGTTCTTTCGACAGAGACAGTGTATATGGCGCTGAAGTTAACAAAGCCTATGAATATTTGAATGCTAACAAAAAGAAACTCAAGAAAAGGCCGATTGTCGCATTAATCGGAACCGGAATGGACGTGGAACACGAAGATCTGAGACAGGCTATATGGATCAATCCCAAAGAAAAATTAAATCAAAAAGATGATGATAGAAATGGTCTCATTGATGATATTAATGGTTGGAACTTCCTCGGGGGCAAAGATGCTCAAGTTGTGGAGTCTTTGACGAGAGAAGGAGAACGTGAATTCTTCCGCTTGAAAGATAAATATGCAGACTATATTTTTGATGGGAAAAAGTATTATAAAATTATTAATGGAACACGTCAGGAAGTAGCTGCACCGGAAAACATGGAAGAATATAACTATTATCGATATAAAGTAATGCCCGAATCCAGAATAGGAAGTACTTACAGTGGTCTGCAACTTGCTTATGTCATCGAAGAATACGTTGAAAAATTTAATAGAGACATGAAGCAGCGCTTCCCTGGAAAAGAATTAACCGTCGAGGAGTTTCAAAGTTGTTATGACCCTAAAGCGGAAAGGGACAGCCTCTCTGAAGTAGCCTTTGTATGTACAGCCTATTATTTCAGTTTATATAATACAGATAAATGGGAACCTGTATACCAAAATATGGGTAAGAAAAGTGTGGAAACAGCTAAAGCCTCTTACGAAGAAGCCTTAAGAAAATATGGTACGGACCAACGGAAAGAAATTACAGGTGACAACCCAATGGACATAAATGACAACAATTATGGAAATAATATACTACTTACATCCGATGCAGCAACCAACATAATGAAGGCAGGAATTATAGCTGCTAAACGTGACAATAAAATAGGAAGCGATGGCATTGCCGATCAAGCAGAAATCATGACGCTACGTATCTGTACAGGAGAAGGGGAACCTTACCTGAAAGATATGGCATTAGCCATTCATTATGCAGTCAGCCACGGAGCAGATGTGATTGTATTGCCTGAACAGAATATGTTATACCCCGAGGAACAAAAACAATGGATAATCCATGAATTGAAAGAAGCGGAAAAGAAAGGAGCCATAGTGATAGTTCCCGCGTGGAATACATCTATCGATATGGACAAAGTAGAATTCTTCCCGAACCGGAAAATGAGTAAAGACAAAGAACTCACCAATCTTATGATAGTCGCCTCTTCTGATAAAAAAGGAAATCCGGTTATGGATACAAATTATGGAGCAAATACACTAGATATCTATGCTCCGGGAACAGATATATATTCTGCATACATGGGAGACACTTACCGAACAGGAACAGGAGAAGGACTAGCGGCCGCTACCGTAGCCGGAGTAGCCACACTCATAAAATCTTATTTTCCAAAGCTTACCGGCTCACAAATCCGTGATATTCTATTAAAAAGTGTAACCTCACGCAAAGGAGTAGAAGTAGAAAAAGGCATTCGAGTAGACGACAGACCTTCACAAGATTTATTCCTTTTTGATGATTTATGTATCTCCGGAGGTATTGTTAACGCCTATCAAGCTATTCTAGAAGCAGAAAAAATGAATTCGCAAAAGAAATGATATGAAAAGAGCAGAGATACTCACCGGTTTATGGCTGTTAATGTTTCTAATCTATGGAAAGGAATGTATGTCGCAAATCCAAAATAAGGTTTGCGACACTATTCCCTATGAATTGGTACACAACAAAATCATTATTCCTGTCACAATCAACGGCGTTAAAACGAAATATATCGTCGACACCGGTGGCAAAACCGGAACGATGTACGATATAGCCCTTGAAATGCAGGCAAACGCTGCAGGATATACACGCATTTCTGATGTGAACGGACAGGGACAAAACTATCAAGAAGCATATGTCTCCAATGTATCCATCGGCAATAGTTACCAAATCAAGCTATTAAAAACAATGGTGCTGCCCAAAGATCCTTTTTTCACTGATTTAGGAGTCGCCGGCATTCTCGGTGGAGACGCATTCTCACAATCTGTAGTAACATTTGACTCTCGCTATAGAATCATGGTCATCAACTATCCCTATCGCCCCGAGAAACTGAAACTAACAGACGGAGTTCCTCTTCTGGATGAAACGGAATATCACTCATTTATCACTGTCAAGCAAGAAGAACAGACTATGAAAATATTGTTTGACACTGGTGCAGAAGGTTTTCTACTATATTCGATACAAGATTATAACAGGCTGGCTGATATATCCGATATAAAAGAAACAAATCATGCACATGGGATTGTCTCTGCCGGATTAGCCGGACTGGGAAATCCTGTAGAAATCAAAAAACTGAACATACCTTCTATTCGTATCATGGATAAGGAATTCACAAACATAGGCTGCACGACAAGCGTAATGAATGAAACAATCATAGGAGTAGACTTGCTGAAATATGGAAAAGTGATTATAGACTATATGCGTAAACGCTTCTTCTTCCTCCCATTCGAAAAAGGGAAAACTGATATGGGAGGTGCTCCCGTTCTTTGGAATGTGAGTATATTGCCACGCAACGAACGATTTGAAATCACAACGATATGGGATAGTATGAAAGACCAAGTATCTTTCGGTGATCAGGTAATCAATATCAACGGAACCTCATTAAGCAACTGTCCGATGAGCCAGATTGCTATAGAAGAGATAATGAACGCTATTCCCGGAGATACAGGATATATTATTATTAAAAAGGACAATCAGGAGAGAAAAATAGAAATCAAAAAAGAAAGATAGACTTTAAAACAATATGAATTTGAGAAATATGATAATAAAAATACATATATGTTTGATTGCTTTTTGTTTTATTTCAGGCATAAAAGCACAAACACAGAACAGTATGACGGAAATCATTCCATTTAAAACAATCGATGGAAAGATTATCATAGAAGCCAATATAAATGGAGAAACAGCAAATTTTGTACTTGATTTAGCCGGACATAATGCATTACTTCCGGAAGCTGTCAACCAACTGAAAATCAACACGAAAAACGCCAGTAGTTTTGGAAGTTATCAGAATTTCAAATTCAAACAGGTTCCCGTAAAGAAAATCTATGAAATAGGAACCTTAACTATTGGTAATAATACATTCAGCAATAGTCTGCCAACATTCATATTAGAAGATGAACCTTATCTACGCAAACTGGGAGTAATGGGAGTATTGAATTCTGCAGTATTCCGAACTTCCGTCTTGACCATTGACATGCGACGAAAAAAGATCACTATCACTCAGCCGTACCGACCTTCGTACATGAAACTAAACTATAGAGAAAATTTTGAATTGATAACAGGTTTAGGTATAGTATGTTCGATATCGATTCAAGATAAAACAATTTTTCCTATTTTAGATACATGGAGCGACGGATTAATCAACCTCACTGAAAAAGACTTTAACGAGTGGAGCACACTTTATCCGAAGGGAACTCCGCAAAAAGTTTCAATCGGCTATAAAGAGACGGCACAAGAAGAAGAAAGCCTGACCTTACCGGAAACAATATTCGTGAAAACAAAGATAGACGATGCCTTTGCCGTGAGGAATCCATCTCTGAAACATTCTGTTTTAGGAAAGAAACTATTGGACTACGGCATTTTGTCCATTGATTATGTTCATCAAAAAATATACTTCCAGCCTTTCGACTTGGTTCCTATTCCCGAATCGGAAGCTAAAGTAACGGAAGTCAAAGCGGAAGACGGCAAGATGAATCCGATTACCCGCCAATTCTTTCTGGAACATATTTTTGATTACCGGACAGGAAATGATTTCGTTTATAATGGAGACAAACCTGTGGTTGTTGACTTTTGGGCAACTTGGTGCGGCCCTTGCATGAGACTGCTTCCGAAAATGGAAGAATTGGCTGAAAAGTATAAGGGAAAAGTCATGTTTTATAAAGTGAATGCGGATAAAGAGAAAGACTTGTGCAAACATTTCGGAGTACAGGCGCTGCCGACTCTTTTCTTTATTCCGGTAGGCGGCAAACCTATCGTCGAAGTCGGAGCTACTCCGGAGAAGTACGTGCAAATCATTGAGGAACAGCTTCTCAAATAATAGCAATGGAGAAAGAGGTATTGATGCCAGCCACCATTGCCTATGTATTCAGCTTCAAAACGGAAACAGGGTATTGACTTTTCCTTTTTTATTTTGTATATTTGCAGAAACGAATCAGAAACAACAGGTATGAAACATACAAAAATAAAGACATAAATCATCAGATTGCATACACGCAAGTGTACTGTAAGAACTAACAATGGGGTGAAGTCTGCAAGGATTTCGCCCCATTTTGTTTAAATTCTTCACCCATTTTTCAAGAGTTCAGCCAATAATCGTTTATAATAAACTTAAGACCCGTTTATAATAAACGTTCTCACTTTTTATTATAAACACAAGGTCTGTTCTTTAAACAACTTGTATAAGAAAGAGAAACAAGATTCATTCTTTTATACGCATAAAGCAATAGGCACAAATAATTTTGTACAAACAGAAATTACAAATTTGTCGTGTCAAATCTATTTATAACTTAACACACATTTTAGGATCATGAAGGAAAGTATTTCTCTTCTTCTTTTATCTTTATCAATGGTCCGGAAGTGATTCCTGCCGAATTATGGCTGGACGAGATTGAAGCGTATTAACCAAGTGTAAATCATCTTAGAGTAAACCCAATATAAAAAGAACGGTGGACACTAGTTTCTAACCGATGTCCACCGTTTTTATTTTAAGAGTTACCACACCGGAATTGTGTGATTACTATCCTTCGGTTTTATACTGAACATTATATTTATCAGATAAGTCCTTTTGCAGAAAGGTAACGTTCTGCCTCAATAGCAGCCTTACATCCGCTTCCCGCCGCTGTAATAGCCTGACGGTAATGAGGGTCGGCCACATCTCCGGCAGCAAACACTCCGGGAACTTTCGTACGCGGACTGGCACCATCTGTAATGATATAACCCACTTCATCCGTATCCAGATAATCCTTGAATATATCAGAATTCGGTTGATGACCGATAGCCAGAAAGAAACCGTCGATAGGCAGGCTGTAACGTTCCTCATCCGGTTCACCCCAACGTTTCACAAGGTTTACACCTTCCACTCCATTGTCACCGTACAAACCGACAGCATTGTGTTCAAAAAGAACTTCAATCTTCTCGTGATTCATCACGCGCTCCTGCATAATCTTCGATGCACGCAGGAAAGGCTTACGGACAATCAGATATACTTTCGATGCAAGTCCGGCAAGATAAACCGCTTCTTCACAAGCCGTATCACCGCCACCGACTACGGCAACCACTTTCTTACGATAGAAGAAACCATCGCAGGTAGCACAAGCGCTGACACCCATTCCTGCATATTTCTTTTCGTCTTCCAGGCCCAAATACTTAGCTGTTGCCCCGGTAGAGATAATCAACGTCTCCGCTTCGATTTCTTTTTCTCCGTCAATCGTTATTTTATAAGGAGCCTTGCTCAAATCCGCTGCAGTAGCAATACCGAAACGTACATCTGTCCCAAAGCGGCTCGCCTGTGCACGCAAATCTTCCATCAACTGCGGTCCGCTGATACCTTCCGGATAACCGGGGAAGTTTTCAACATCCGTAGTTGTCGTCAACTGACCGCCGGGCTGCAATCCTTCATAAAGCACCGGACACAAGTTTGCACGTCCCGCATAAATCGCTGCCGTATATCCGGCAGGTCCTGAACCAATAATCAGGCACTTAACTTTTTCTATTTCTGCCATTTTAATTATACCTTTATCGTTTTGTTATTCAAAAACATTTTATCTCAAATCAATAATCTCTGCATTCGGATATTGTTTTTTATCAAAAGAAAAAATACTATCCGCATAATTCAGCCGTGTCTGATAACCTGTCACGGTAATCTCATTACGCGTCTGCTGATCACGCTGCTGAAGCAGAATATATAGAGGCTCATACGTATTCTTCGTCACATAAAGAGTGATACGCTCCAAATCCTGTTTCTTATCCTTCGCTGTGAGAATTACTTCCCAGACAGCCTTTCCCCCGTAAGTCTTTACTGTTCCCAGTTTATAGGAAAATCCTTTCTGATACATATACAGGAATGTATACGGATTAATCTGTTGTAGTTCTTCCTGTGTCGGATTGCTGACGTTCACTTCATCATTCCTGACTACATAGCTCCATTGCGTTTTCCCATCAAACCAGGTTATCACTTCGGACGCCTTCAATACGAACTTCTCTCCTTTCAACTGAATCGTACCGCTTTCCGACCCTTCCACCAAACCGTTAGTCACAGATTTAATAATGAAATCAGCCTTCACTCCGCCTGCCTTACGAAATGCTTCGGCTGTCTTATCAAGAACAGCTTTAGCCTGCGACTGCTGTTGTTGAGCAATCACAGGCAATGACAGTAAAGCTATTAAAACACTAAAAATGTATTTCCTCATTTGATTAATAAACGATTGATTACTGCAAATTGTTCAAACGCATTTCAAGATCATTATCATCGATGCAAAGTACGTCACGCGCTTTGCTTCCCTGCGTAGGACCGACGATTCCAGCCTTTTCAAGTTGATCCATGATACGGCCGGCACGATTATAACCGATAGCAAACTTACGTTGAATTAACGACGTGGAACCTTGCTGATGAATAACCACCAACCGGGCAGCGTCTTCAAACAACGGGTCAAGACGCCCCATATCAATATCCCCTACTTCGCTACCGCTGTCTTCACTCACATACTCGGGCAGGAAGAAAGGAGTAGGATATCCTTGCTGACGGGCAATAAACTTCGTGATTTCCTCTACTTCCGGCGTATCGATAAAGGCACATTGCACACGCACCGGATCAGCTCCCTGTAAGAAAAGCATATCTCCCTTACCAATTAGACGGTTGGCACCCGGACGGTCAAGAATCGTTCGGGAATCCATCATGGCGGATACACGGAAAGCGATACGGGCCGGGAAGTTGGCTTTAATCGTACCCGTGATGATATTCGTCGTCGGACGCTGTGTAGCGATAATCATGTGGATACCGACAGCACGCGCCAACTGGGCGATACGGGCAATCGGAAGTTCCACCTCCTTACCTGCCGTCATAATCAGGTCACCGAACTCGTCGATAACAACGACAATATACGGCATGAACTTATGTCCTTTCTCCGGATTCAGACGACGGTTGATAAACTTCTCATTATACTCCTTGACATTACGTACATGAGCCATTTTCAACAGGTCATAACGGGTATCCATTTCCACACAGACGGAATTCAGAGTTTGCACTACTTTCGTCACGTCCGTAATAATCGGTTCACCGCCAACGGGAAGTTTGGCAAGGAAATGGTTTTCAATGACCGAGTAGATGCTGAACTCTACCTTCTTCGGGTCGACCAGGACAAACTTCAGTTCAGCCGGATGTTTCTTATATAATAAGGAAGTAATAATTGCATTCAGACCGACAGACTTACCCTGACCGGTTGCACCTGCCACCAATACGTGCGGCATCTTGCAAAGGTCGAACATAAAGACTTCATTCGTAATAGTCTTTCCCAACACAATAGGCAGGTCAAACTTGGATTCCTGGAATTTCTTGCTTCCGATAACACTTTGCCCGGAAACAATCTTCGGATTCTTGTTCGGTACCTCAATACCGATGGTTCCCTTGCCCGGTATCGGGGCAATGATACGGATACCGTCAGCAGACAGGCTCAACGCAATATCATCCTCCAATCCGCGAATTTTGGAGATACGCACGCCTTGTTCGGGAGTTATCTCATACAGAGTAACCGTAGGACCGACCGTTGCCTTAATCGTGCTGATTTCAATGCCGAAGCTGCGCAACGTATTGATGATACGGTCTTTATTGGCATTCTGTTCATCCATATCAATTGTCGGATCGTCGTTTTCAAAATGCTTCATCAGGTCGATCGTGGGGAAACGATAATTCTCCAAATCTTTTGTCGGGTTATAAGGTTCCATTTCCGGTCCCTGATATTCTTCTTCCGAAGCGGCAGACTCCACTTCAAAACCGGGTTCTTCATCCTCCGAAGACTCTCCCCCCAAAGGAGGAACAACATTGGAAACGGTTGGTTCGAACACCATGGTTACCCCTTCACTCTCATCGGATGAAGCGGAGGATATATCGTCCGTTTCCGGTTCACTCACCGGAAATTCTTCTTGGGGTTCTTCCGCCTGTATATCCATTACAGGTGCCGGAGGCGGTGTCTGTTTGTATGTCCGTTTCAAGTTAAATTCTACTTCCTGCGGTTGGGAGGTCGTAAATTCCTGCGGTTCTTCTCCGGTAGTGGCAAGCTCTTCTTCCTCCTTCTTCTTTCGTTTCAGGAAACTCAATGCAAAGAGTTTGCGCAACCAAATCACTGTACGCGCACTTATATATATAAAGAAGCAAATAGCCGTTATCAACAGAATCATCCACACCCCAGGTACACCGACCTGAGAGATCAGCCAACGGCTGACATTGTATCCGTGCATACCGCCCAGATAAATGAAAGAATCCTGATAATGATCCATAAACACAAATCCGAAGAATATAGAGAACCATACCAGTAACAATGTGCAACCTATAAACCACTTCCACAGACGGACAACACGCACACGCATCAACTTCAATCCTGCCACCGCCAAAAAGACAAGAATAAAGAAGGAAGAGACACCGAAGCAATCATTAATCAAGTAATGAGCCAACTGCGCCCCACGCGAACCGGCGTAGTTCTTCACATGATTGTTGACCGCCGACAGGTCTGCCGGATTTCCACTGTCGATAATACTCTGGTCGGCAGCTCCCGTGAAAAAGAAAGAGGAAAAAGCCAACAATAAATAAACGGAAAAAATGACCAACATTAATCCGATAACAAAGTGGACAGTCTCATTCTTTAAAATTGCTGCGATTTTACCCGGAGAAGAGGAAGTACGTTCGGCCTCCTTATCTAATTTTTTTTTTGCCATGAGTCTTTTATTCTTTTTATAAAATTGGAATCGTAATCTAAGCCGCAAAAATAATAAAAAAATAACGAGCGCTACGCTCATTCAATCCTTTTTCTTACCTTTGCGTTTCAAATCAACGCTGATTATGGAAAAAGAAAGCCAAACGATATTTGATAAGAATGTAATTGAGTTCGTAACGGTAGCCGCCGAATTTTGTGCATTCCTCGAACGTGCCGAAAGCATGAAGCGCAGCACTTTCGTTGATACATCATTGAAAATACTGCCTTTACTCTATCTCAAAGCCTCCATGCTGCCGAAGTGTGAGACGATCGGGGATGAGGCACCCGAGACGTATGTGACTGAAGAAATTTATGAAATTCTTCGTATCAACCTTGCAGGATTAATGGGAGACAAGGATGATTATCTGGACGTATTTGTGCAGGATATGGTATACAGCGACCAGCCTATCAAGAAGTCCATATCTGAAGATTTGGCTGATATTTATCAAGATATCAAAGACTTTATTTTTGTTTTCCAACTGGGATTGAACGAAACGATGAACGATTCGCTGGCCATTTGTCAGGAAAACTTCGGAATGTTGTGGGGACAAAAGCTGGTTAATACACTGCGCGCCCTCCACGACGTGAAGTATAATCTGCAGGACAACGAAGAAGAGGAAGAAAACAACGAAGAAGGATTTTACGAACCAAGCGAAGACGACAGTTGTTGTGAAGAAGGCGGTTGTCATTGCCATGACGACGAATGTCACTGCCACGAAGGCAGTTGCCATTGTCACGATGATGAAAAATAAAAATGATTGTAAGAAGAACCATTGATAAAGACGAATTAAAGGAACTCCCGAAAGTAGTTTTTCCGGGAAGAATCCATGTTATCCAATCGGAATCGGAAACGGAAAAGGCGGTAGCCTACCTGTTGTCGCAGCCGATATTGGGTATCGACAGCGAAACGCGGCCCTCTTTCACAAAAGGGCAATCACACAAAGTAGCGCTTCTCCAGATTTCTTCCGAAGAATGTTGTTTTCTGTTCCGGCTCAATATGACGGGACTTACACAGCCATTGGTTGACTTGCTTGAGAACCCGGGAATTATTAAGGTGGGGCTTTCGCTGAAAGACGACTTTATGATGTTGCATAAACGTGCTCCTTTCAACCAACAGAGTTGTATCGAATTGCAGGACTATGTACGTCAGTTCGGCATACAGGACAAAAGCCTCCAAAAGATTTATGCCATTTTATTTAAGGAAAAAATTTCCAAATCGCAACGACTGTCCAATTGGGAAGCGGATGTGTTGAGTGATGGACAAAAACAATACGCCGCCACCGACGCCTGGGCATGCCTCAACATCTACAACCTGCTGCAAGAACTAAAGCGGACAGGTAATTATGAAATAGCTCCCGAAGAAAAGAAAGAAGAACATTTAATAGAATCAGATAAATAAAACACTATGCATAAAGTATACCTCAAACCCGGTAAAGAAGAGTCGCTGAAAAGATTTCACCCCTGGATTTTCTCCGGTGCTATCTCCCGTTTCGACGGAGAACCCGAAGAAGGTGAAGTTGTAGAAGTATACACCTCCAAGAAAGAATTTATCGCCGAAGGACACTTCCAGATCGGAAGTATCGCTGTACGTGTGCTTTCTTTCCGGCAAGAACCGATCAACCATGATTTCTGGAAACGCAAACTGGAAATTGCATACGACATGCGTTGTGCCATTGGAATCGCTATCAATCCGGTCAATGACACCTATCGTCTCGTACACGGTGAAGGTGACAATCTCCCCGGACTGGTGATTGATATTTATGCCAAAACTGCCGTCATGCAAGCTCACTCGGCAGGAATGCACGTAGACCGCATGGTGATCGCCGAGGCTTTGTCCGAAGTCATGGGTGACAAGATTGAAAATATCTATTATAAATCAGAAACAACGCTCCCCTTCAAAGCCGACCTTTTCCCCGAAAATGGTTTCCTGAAAGGAGGAAGCAATGATAATATTGCACAAGAGTACGGTCTGAAGTTTCATGTAGACTGGCTGAAAGGCCAGAAAACGGGATTCTTTGTAGACCAACGCGAAAACCGCTCGTTATTGGAACGGTATGCCAAAGATCGCTCGGTACTGAATATGTTCTGCTACACCGGAGGCTTTTCTTTCTACGCCATGCGCGGAGGTGCAAAGCTCGTCCACTCGGTAGACAGCTCTGCGAAAGCAATCGACCTGACTAACAAGAATGTGGAACTGAACTTCCCTGGTGATCCCCGCCATGAAGCATTCGCTGAAGACGCCTTCAAATACCTCGACCGTATGGGCGACCAGTATGACCTGATTATCCTCGACCCACCCGCATTTGCCAAACACAAGGATGCGTTGCGGAACGCATTGCAGGGTTATCGGAAACTGAACGCCAAAGCATTCGAGAAAATCAAGCCGGGTGGTATCTTGTTTACTTTCTCCTGCTCACAGGTAGTAACCAAAGATAATTTCCGCACAGCAGTATTCACCGCAGCCGCCATGTCGGGACGCAGCGTGCGTATCTTGCACCAGCTCACCCAACCTGCCGATCATCCGGTGAATATCTATCATCCGGAAGGCGAATATCTGAAAGGACTTGTACTCTACGTAGAATAAGTCCGGCAAGATGTCGGAACCAGATTTCTATTCGAAGGATAAAAAAGAATATTATAAGAGGAAATCAGGAGGCAGTAACAGAAAAAAGGAGTATTCAAAGTTAATTAGAGTTAACAATATGCAGTTTTTCGATGAAACATTATGTTGTATAACATAAACCACTTATCTTTGCACTGTGTTTTTCATGGTATTAGATTTAAGGTTAACAAAGATTGGCTGTCTGGGATAGATAGCCTTCTTTTTTTATATACCCTTTCCATTCTTATTTTTTATCATAGATATTCTTCCTTCTTTGCATTTATGCCTTTTTTATCGCCTTTTTATCAATTAACTTGCTCACCCAATCAACGAAAATATTATATTTGCATCTATTATTAGCAAAAGAGAAACACAAATTTAAAAAAGTCATGAGCATAAAAGTTCGTTTGATTATTATGAACTTCCTGCAATTTTTTGTCTGGGGGTCATGGTTAATTTCACTAGGTGGCTATATGGGCAGAGAACTCCATTTCGAAGGAGGACAAATCGGAGCCATTTTCGCCACTATGGGAATTGCCTCTTTGGTGATGCCCGGCATTATCGGTATCATTGCCGATAAATGGTTTAATGCAGAGCGTTTATACGGACTTTGCCACATTGTAGGTGCAGCCTGTCTTTTCTACGCTTCCACCGCTACGGGATACGACCAGATGTATTGGGCCATGTTACTCAATCTATTGGTATATATGCCTACTTTGTCATTAGCCAATACCGTTTCATACAATGCATTGGAGCAATATAAATGTGATTTAATCAAAGATTTCCCCCCTATCCGCGTATGGGGAACGATCGGTTTTATCTGTGCCATGTGGGCGGTAGACCTTACCGGATTCAAAAACTCAAGCGCCCAACTTTATGTCGGTGCCATATCCGCACTGTTACTGGGAGTTTATTCTTTCACCCTTCCGGCTTGTAAACCCGCCAAAACAGAAAACAAATCACTGCTTTCGGCTTTCGGGCTGGATGCATTGGTGTTATTTAAAAGAAAGAAAATGGCAATTTTCTTCCTTTTCTCCATGCTTTTGGGGGCGGCTTTACAGATAACCAATACATACGGTGACCTGTTTCTAGGCAGTTTTGCCGGTATTCCGGAGTTTGCAGATTCTTTCGGGGTGAAACATTCGGTTATCCTGCTATCCATATCACAGATGTCCGAGACACTGTTTATTCTTGCTATACCGTTTTTCCTGAAGCATTTCGGCATCAAGCAAGTGATGTTAATCAGTATGTTTGCATGGGTATTCCGGTTCGGTTTGTTCGGCTTCGGAGATCCGGGAGGCGGATTGTGGATGTTGATTCTTTCCATGATTGTTTATGGCATGGCGTTTGATTTCTTCAACATTTCCGGTTCCTTGTTTGTTGAACAAGAGACTAATTCCTCCATTCGTGCCAGTGCTCAAGGGTTGTTCTTTATGATGACTAACGGTCTGGGAGCTATCATCGGAGGATATGCCAGCGGAGCTGTGGTAGATGCTTTCTCGGTATATGCCGACGGCAAATTGGTGAGTCGGGAATGGACGGATATCTGGCTGATTTTTGCTGCGTATGCGTTGGTTATCGGAATTCTGTTTGCCTTGGTATTCAAGTATAAGCACCGACGGGAGAGTAAAACAAATTAAGTAAAAAACAATGGATAAAAAGGTAGAATTACAAGTTTTAAATATCACAAATAGCCAAGCGCAGGTAGGTGCATTCGCAATGCTATTGGGTGAAGTGGACGGTGAACGGCAACTGCCTATCATCATCGGTCCCGCCGAAGCCCAGGCTACCGCGTTGTATCTGAAAGGAATTAAAACTCCACGCCCGTTAACACACGATTTATTCACCACAAGCCTTACCGTATTGGGGGTAAGCCTGATACGTGTGCTGATTTACAAAGCTAAAGACGGTATTTTCTACTCTTATGTTTACCTGAAAAGAGACGAAGATATTATACGTATTGACGCACGTACATCGGACGCCATTGCATTGGCGGTACGTGCCGACTGCCCGATTCTGATTTATGAATCTATCCTCGACCGGGAATGCCTGCGCATACCGGATGAAGAAAGGAACCGTTCTGAAGAAACAGTTGGTGACAAGGAATCTATGGAAGAAGAACATGAATCGTCGTCGCGCAGTGCCACTTCCAAAACACTTGAACAAGCATTGGAGCAGGCCATTAAAGACGAGAACTATGAATTGGCCGCTAAAATACGCGACCAGATCAATCAAAGAAATAAAAATCAATAATTACTATATGCACGTTTTTTATACTCCCGATATACAGAAAACCAATGAGCTTCCGGAAGAAGAAGCACAGCACTGTACCCGTGTCTTGCGGTTAAGTATCGGAGACGAAATCACCCTTACCGATGGAAAGGGTAGTTTCTACAAGGCAGAAATTACGGCAGCAACCAACAAACGTTGTCTGGTAGCTATCAAAGAGACAATTTTCCAAAAACCACTATGGCCGTGCCACCTGCACATCGCCATGGCACCAACTAAAAATATGGACCGTAATGAATGGTTTGCCGAGAAAGCCACTGAAATAGGATTCGACGAACTGACATTTCTCAACTGCCGGTTCTCGGAACGTAAAGTTATCAAGAACGAACGGATCGAAAAGATTCTTATCTCGGCAATCAAACAATCACTCAAAGCCCGTCTGCCGAAACTGAATGAGATGACAGATTTCAATAAATTCATCAATCAGGAGTTTAAGGGACAGAAGTTTATCGCTCACTGCTACGAAGGTGAGAAACCTCTGCTGAAGGACGTACTAAAAGCCGGAGAAGACGCCTTGGTGCTGATCGGCCCGGAAGGAGATTTCAGTGAGGGCGAAGTAGAAAAAGCTATTGAACGGGGATTCACGCCGATCAGCCTGGGTAAATCACGACTTCGGACAGAAACAGCGGCATTGGTGGCTTGCCACACGTTGAATCTGCTAAATCAACAATAAAAGAACAGTTAATTTGAAATTTATACACCATTAAAAAATATGAGTATGGCAAAGAAAATGATTTCACGACTCTCGGTACTTGCAGTACTGATTGTTTTCCTGGCAGCATGTTCCAAAACAGTGGAATATACCAATATAATACCGGCTGATGCTACGGTTGTTACCTCTATAAATCTAAAATCCTTGGCTAGTAAGGCCGGATTGAATGATAAAGAGAATGAAGCTGCCAAGCAAAAAGTATTGGAAGCACTAAAAAGTGGAATGAACGCTGCCACTTTCCAACAATTAGAAAAAGTGATGAATAACCCCAGTGAATCGGGAATTGACGTAGAAGCTCCTGTCTACGTATTTACTTCGCCCTCTTTCCCATACTCTACCGCAGTTGCGAAAATCAAAAGCGAAGATGACCTTCACGCTTCCTTGGAAATAATGGTAAAAGAGCAAATCTGCCAACCAATCAACGAAGCAGCTGGATATAGCTTTACAACCATGAACGGAGGTTTAGTCGCTTTCAACAATTCTGCCGTAATGCTCATTTCCGTAAAAGGAACATCTCAAATAGAAAAAGCCAAAGAAGGCATCACCAATCTGTTGAAACAAACTGCAGATAACAGCATTGCGAAATCCGGCGCTTTCCAGAAAATGGAAAAACAAAAAAGTGACATCAATTTCTTCGCTTCCATGGCAGCTATTCCTGCACCTTATCAAGAGCAAGTCAGTATGGGACTTCCCGCTGAAGTGAAAGCAGAAGACATAACCATAATAGCCGGATTAAACTTTGAAAAAGGAAGAATTACCTTGAAAACAGAAAATTACACGGAGAACGAGGCTGTAAAAGCTTTGATGAAAAAACAGTTGGAAGCATTTGGAAAAGCAAATAATACGTTCGTAAAATACTTCCCGGCTTCTACCCTGATGTTTGTCAATCTGGGTATAAAAGGAGAAGGTCTTTATAATCTCCTAAGTGAAAATAAGGAATTCCGTAACACAGTATCTATCTCCAAAGCAGATGAAGTTAAAGAATTGTTCAGTTCCTTCAACGGTGATATCTCCGCAGGGTTAATCAACGTAACCATGAACAGCGCTCCTACCTTTATAGTGTATGCAGACGTAAAAAACGGCAATGCACTCGAAGCCCTTTATAAGAACAAGCAGGCATTGGGACTGAAAAAAGGAGAAGATATTCTGGAACTGGGCAAAAACGAATATGTCTATAAGAGTAAAGGAATGAACGTATTCTTTGGTATCAAAGACAAACAAATGTATGCCACCAATGACGAGTTACTCTACAAAAATATAGAAAAAGCGGCAGACAAGTCTATCAAAGACGCTCCGTATGCATCGGAAATGAAGGGAAAAAACGTATTCATGGCTATCAACGCAGAAGCTATACTTGAACTTCCCGTTGTTAAAATGCTGATCGGATTTGGTGGTGAAAAGTTCCGGACCGGTTCTGAGATGTTATCAAAAGTTTCCTATCTGTCCGTTAGTTCAGAAGGAGAAACAAGCGAAATCGACCTTTGCCTGAAAGATAAAGACGTCAATGCGCTCAAATTAATCGTTGACTTCGGCAAACAATTTACCGGTATGTAATTCGTAAACAAACGGCATGAATAGCATTCATTTACAGCAAACACTTCCCCAAGTGTTTGCTGACCGTAATTCGGTGACTTCGGATATATGGCATCAGGATCTTATCTTCCGGAAAGGGGAAATGTGTCTGATAGAAGCGGCTTCCGGCACCGGAAAATCTTCATTGTGCAGCTATATTTATGGCTATCGCAACGACTATCAGGGGATTATCAATTTCGATGAGACTAATATCAAAGCATATTCTGTGAAGCAATGGGTAGACCTGAGAAAGCATTCACTGAGTATGCTTTTTCAAGATTTACGTATCTTCACCGAGCTGACTGCTCTTGAAAATGTACAACTGAAAAATAATCTTACCGGATACAAAAAGAAGAAAGAAATCCTAGCCTTCTTCGAGAAACTGGGACTTTCGGACAAGCTGAATGTAAAGGCCGGTAAACTCTCGTTCGGGCAGCAACAACGGGTTGCCTTTATCCGAGCACTCTGCCAGCCTTTCGATTTCCTTTTTCTGGATGAACCTATCAGTCATCTGGATGATGACAACAGCCGCATCATGGGAGAACTTATTATTGGCGAAGCTGAAAAGCAACAAGCCGGAGTAATCGCCACTTCCATAGGAAAACATATTGAGTTGCCTTATCAACGCATACTCCAGCTATGATAAGTGGCGAGTAATGAGTTATTGTAAATTATAATTTGTAAATCATAAATAAAATGTCAGCCCTTGTCTGGAAACTTCTCCGCCAACATATCAGTATCGGCCAGTTAGCCGGTTTCTTTTTAGCCAATCTATTCGGTATGATGATTGTATTGCTTAGTGTACAGTTTTATAAAGATATCATTCCGGTATTCACCGAAGGAGACAGCTTTATGAAGAAAGATTTCATCATAGCCACAAAGAAGATTAGCACGCTCGGCTCTTTTGCAGGAAAAAACAACACATTCTCTGCCGAAGACATCGCCGACCTGAAGAAACAATCGTTTACCAAGACAATCGGAGCTTTTACCCCCTCCCAATTCAAAGTTTCGGCGGGACTGGGTATGCAGGAAGCTGGTATTCATCTTTCCACCGATATGTTTTTCGAATCGGTTCCCGATGAATTTGTTGATATTAAACTCGATAAATGGCACTTTGATGAAGCCACACACACCATTCCTATCATTATTCCCCGCAATTACCTGAATCTTTATAACTTCGGCTTTGCCCAAAGCCGTAGCCTGCCCAAGCTATCGGAAGGCTTAATGAGTCTGATCCAAATGGACATCATGATGCGCGGAAATGGCCGGGTAGAGCAGTATAAAGGAAATATCGTCGGTTTCTCCAATCGACTGAACACCATTTTGGTCCCCCAGTCTTTTATGGAATGGGCCAACAAGAACTTTGCCCCGAATGCGGAAGCACAACCGGCACGACTGATTATTGAAGTCAGCAATCCTGCGGATTCCTCCATTGCCGGTTATTTTCAAAAGAAAGGATATGAAACGGAAGACGGAAAGTTGGATGCAGGCAAGACGACCTATTTCCTTCGCCTGATTGTAGGTATTGTGCTGGGAGTCGGCCTATTTATCAGTATCCTTTCATTCTATATCCTGATGTTAAGCATCTTCTTACTGCTACAAAAAAATACGACCAAGCTGGAAAGTCTTTTATTAATAGGATACAGCCCCAATAGAGTAGCATTGCCTTATCAGATACTCACAGTAGGGTTGAACATCGTTGTATTACTGCTATCTATCGGATTAGTAACCTGGCTGCGTAGCTATTACATAGAAAGTATCCGCCTGCTATTCCCCCAATTGGAAACAGGTTCACTATGGGCAGCTATCGGCATGGGTATTCTTCTGTTCCTTATCGTATCAATCATTAATATACTCGCAGTCAAACGAAAAGTACTTTCTATCTGGATGCACAAAAGTTAACACTCTAACATTATATATCGTATGAAAAGCAAAACTACCTTACTGACACAAATATGTCAAATAGCTCTGATAACAGGAATGTTATTATCAACTTCAATGCTATCAGCACAAAGTATGCAAGATACGGTTATTGCCAATTTTAGCCTGTTAGAGAAAATACCCCATGAGAAGGTTTATCTCCACCTGGACAAACCATTTTACGGTGCCGGAGAGAAAATCTGGTTCAAAGGCTACCTGATAAATGCCATTACCCACCAAGATGATAGCCAGAGTAACTTTATCATTACAGAATTAATCAATCGTTCCGACTCGATCGTAGAACGAAAAAAAATCCGTAGAGACTCTTTAGGTTTCCACAATGCTTTTACCCTGCCTCCTACCCTCCCCGCCGGTGATTACTACCTGCGAGGATACAGTAACTGGATGTTGAATGAAGGACCGGAATTCTTCTATTCACGTAATCTGAAAATCGGAAACTCCATAGATAACACCATCCTTTCAAACATCAAATATCAACAAGAGGACGATACCCATTATACAGCAAAAGTCAAGTTTACCAGCAATACCCAAGAGGTTTTTAAGAACACAGCAATCCGGTATCGGTTTATCGTAAACGGAAAAATAAAAGATAAAGGGAGAAAAAAGACAGATGAAAACGGACTGATTTCCATTTCCTTACCGGATTTGAAGCCAACTGCTGCCCGCAGCATTGAAGTGGAATTTGACGACCCGCAATACATCTATAAAAAGACTTTTTATTTGCCGACATTTACGAATGACTTTGACGTCACTTTTTTCCCGGAAGGAGGCGCACTACTTGCTGTTCAGCACCAGAACATAGCGTTCAAAGCTCAGGGAGCAGACGGATTCTCCAAAGAAATAGAAGGTTTCTTACTGGATTCCCAAGGAGATACACTGACATCTTTTCATTCCGAGCACAAAGGAATGGGGATTTTCACATTAAACCCTTCCAACGGCAGTTCCTATTACGTAATGGCTACGTCCAGCGATGGAGTTACCAAACGATTTGACCTCCCGGCTATCGAACAAAAGGGAATCACACTTTCCATAAGTCACTATAAACAGGAAATACGTTATGAGATTCAGAAAACAGAGGCAACAGAATGGCCTCAAAAGCTATTTCTCATTGCTCACACCCGTGGAAAACTTTCCATACTTCAACCTATTAATCCGACAAGGACTTTCGGAAAAATGAATGACAGCCTGTTTACAGAAGGGATCACTCATTTCATGTTAATCGACCAGCAAGGGAATGCGCTCAGCGAACGGCTAGTCTTTGTTCCCGACCGCAAAACTCCCCAATGGCAAATAACTCCGGACCGACCGACATACGAAAAAAGAGAAAAAGTATCATTAAATATTTCAATAAAAGACGACAAGGGAAATCCTGTAAACGGTAGTTTCTCCGTCAGCATTACCAACCGGAAAAGTATCCAACCGGATTCTCTCGCTGACAACATTGTATCAAACCTACTGTTGACTTCCGATCTGAAAGGATATGTGGAAGACCCGGGGTTCTATTTTCTCCGCCAAGATGCACGAACCCTACGCTCGTTAGATTTCTTGATGATGACACATGGCTGGCGCAGATACAAATTTGATAATGTACTGCGTGCTCCCTCATTGAACTTCAGTAATTATATTGAGAAAGGACAGACTATCAGTGGGCGTATTAAAGGTTTCTTCGGAGGGAATGTAAAAAAAGGACCTATCGTATTATTAGCTCCTAAACAAAACATTATCGCCACAACAACCACAGACGAGAAAGGAGAATTTATAGTCAATACCTCATTCAGAGACAGTACCACTTTCCTCATACAAGCACGTACAAAGAGAGGTTTTGCCGGAGTTGATATTGAAATAGAAAAACCTGAGTATCCGGTTGCCTTCCATAAATCCCCTTTCCGTGACGGAGCAGCAACCTTTATGGAAGACTATTTGCTCAATACCCGCGACCAATATTACATGGAAGGCGGCATAAGAGTCTACAATCTGAAAGAAGTACTGATTACAGGAAACCGGAAAAAGCCCAGTTCAACAAGTATTTATACAGGAGGAATCAACACCTATACTGTCGAAGGAGAGCAACTGGAAAAATACGGTGCACATACAGCCTTTGATGCAGTAATGAGACTGCCGGGAGTTAGCGTAATGAATGGAAACGAAATACATATACGCAACAATCCGCAACAGCCTGTTATCGTGATTGACGATGTAGTGTACGAGGATGACAATGAGATCCTGACCACCCTGCAAGCCAGTGATATGTCCAGTTTAAGTCTGCTCCGCGGAGCAGATGCGGCAATATTAGGTTCCCGTGGTGCTGCCGGTGCCATTGTTATCACATTAAAAGACGGAAGAGATCTTCCGGCCAGACCGGCACAAGGAATCATCACTTACTCTCCACTCGGGTACAGTGACTCGGTGGAATTTTATCACCCAACCTATGATACTCTCGAAAAGAAAGATGCCCGGCGTTCAGATTTAAGGAGTACTATCTATTGGAATCCGGCACTGCAATTGGATGAAGAAGGAAATGCAATAATAGAATATTACACTCCAGACAGCACCGCACCGGAAGACATTATTATTGAGGGTATAGATGAAAACGGGAAAGTATACAGGCTAACGCAGACAATAAATAAATGAAAATCTATTCCTATATCCTCAAAAGACATATATTTTTTTGATATTTCTAAATTAAATAGGATATTTGTATACGCAATTTATTTAATTGCGTGAACCTCATAAAGTCTAATCAATCATGAAGAAACAGAAATCCGGCTTATATAAAAAAAGTCTTATTCGTATTATTTTGTTTTTGTGCATAAACTTCATACATTTTCCTTTATACGGATATTATTTTAAAAATATAGGAGTAAAAGACGGACTCTCGCAACCTTCAATACTAAGTATTCATCAGGATGAATTGGGAAGGATGTGGTTCGGAACATTGCAAGGTTTGAGTATCTATGACGGAAATGAAATGATAACCTTGAAAGGAGGTGAAGAACGTTTTGACAACTATATTAAAAATAATACAATTTATCGAATCGTTGAAGATTCAAATCACAATATATTTTTGCGTGCTGACAATTCTTTGGTTTGTTATAAATTGACTGAAGACCGTTTTCAGTGTATCAGAGAAGGAGATATAAACACTGTTAATTCTATTGGTGGCAAAATTTATATAGCTGCTAAAGATTCAATTTTGGAATGGAATGAAGGCGATAATCGTTGGGATTTCTTCAAAAAAATAGAAATCTCTTCAGGAAGAATAAGTTCTATATTTTGCAATAGAAGTAGTGAATGGTATATCGTCACGTCAAAAGGATGTTACAAAGAATATAAAAATGGATTATGGAAATGTATATTGGACATACCTTCCATCGAAATGCTTTATGAAAGTAAAGATGGTTCTATTTGGATGGCAACTCGTTCAAACGGGCTGTATCAGTTTGACAATGATATTTGTGTAAACCATATTGTCAATAATCCCGGAACAGCGAATAGTCTTTGCAGCAATGACGTAAGGGTGGTAACCGAAGACCAGTCCGGTAATTTATGGATCGGAACTCGTGAAGGACTGAACAAATACTCTATCTCAACCGGTAATATAGAGTCCTATGCCTCAGGAGGTTTTTCCGGTGACATGAAACATTCATCCATATTCGCCCTCTATTTGGACAAGGAGGGAGGATTATGGGTCGGCACTTATTATGGAGGAGTCAGTGTCTTTTCCCCAGAGAGTAGAATTTTTAAATACTATCCCGCAAACAAGGAACGCTCTGATTGTCTCAATTTTCCATTTGTCAGTGGAATTGTAAAAGACAAACGGGATGATTTGTGGATATGTACAGATGGCGGAGGACTTAATTATATGAATCATAAGACTGAAATATTCCGTCACCTCAGTACGAAAGACTCCGGTCTTGTAGCAGATAATATGAAATCTATCTGTTATGATAAGAATAAGGATAAATTATATATTGGTACCTATTTATCGGGATTGATAGCTTATGACATACCTTCCGGAAAATTCACCAAGTGTTTTAAGTCTCCAAAGGATAGAGTGTTACATCACACTGTGACACATGTATATATGTATGGCGATAAAATTGTATTCTCTTCAAGTGATGGTATTTATGTGTTTAACGAAAAAACCAACGAAGTTACCCCGCTATTATGTATTAAGGGAGTACTTGCGTTTGTTATCGATCAATCAGACCAGATATGGGCGATATATAATAAAAATATAGTTTGTATGAAAATAGGTGTGCCAGATTCAATGAAACGATACCAATCGAGTGATTTTGGCATAAAGCACAATGTACTCTTATGTATATGTGAAACAAGTAACGGTGAGATTTATGTAGGTACGGAAGGTGGTGGAATGTTAGGATATAATGCTAAAGAAGATACTTTTCAAATATATAATTCCAAGAATTCCCTAATATTGGATGATTATTGCTTTAATTGTATTTCTCTCGATGAAAGATTTATGGTAATTATGTGTAGTAACGGACTTTCTTTTTTCGATACAAAAGAAAAGAGAGTGAAATATTCTATATCGGGGAAAAAACTGCCAGTTTCATCGTTTGGTGTAGATAACGGACTTTACGTTTCCGAAAATAAGGATATATATGCGGGCAGTTTGGAGGGGTTGGCTGCATTTTCTGTGGATAATTTAAAGAATTCAGCTAACAAAAAGTCCTTGTATCTTTCAAAATTATTTGTAAATAACGCATTAATGTTACCCAATGACAGTAACAAAATTCTGAAGCGTATTATTTCATATACAGATAAAATTGTATTGAAACACAATCAGAACAATCTGGAATTTACTTTCTCGGACAACGATTTTTATTATTCTATATTTCCGACATTTTATGAATATAAATTAGACGGATTGGATAAAAAATGGATAAAAACTAATGGACATCATATCACCTATACCAATATTCCTCCTGGCAATTATACGTTGCATATCAGAGAAAACAATATTTATGGTAATGAACAGGACGAAGGAATAAGTCTCGATATTGTTGTAAAATTACCTTGGTGGAACACTTGGTGGGCATGGTTGATTTATTTTATAATAGTTTTATCAATACTATTCATTATAGCAAAGGAAAAGATAACATCTTTCAAATTTAAACTCTTATTGGATAATGAAAAAAGAGAAAAAGAAAATATAGAGAAAATCAATCGGTTCAAACTTGACTTTTTTACAAATGTAAGCCATGAACTTCGTACTCCGCTTACTTTAATAACTACTCAGATTGAACTACTCTTGAGTAACAGCAAGGATATTTCCAAACCTGTTTATGATAAAATATTAAAATTACACAAACATGCATCTGATATGCGGAACCAGATTAGCGAATTACTTGATTTTCATAAGCTAGATCAAAAACAAATGCGTTTATCTGTTCAAGAAAAAAATCTTATTCCTTTCTTAGATGAAGTGTATTTGTCATTTAAAGAACAGGCAGAAGCACATAACATCAAATACCTGTTTACAACAAGCTGCGAATCGGCGTTTTGCTGGTTTGACAGTGTACAATTAAGAAAAGTGTTCTCGAATCTGATTTCTAATGCCTTAAAGTTTACCAACGACAATGGAAGCGTTGAACTTTCTTTGATTAAAAGCAACGAAATGTTTATCATACGATTAATAGATAATGGCATAGGAATCGAAGCAGGAGAGATTGATAGGATATTTGAACGTTATTATCAATCTAAAGGTAAATTCTACACATTCAGTTCAGGCATAGGACTAGCTTTATGTAAGGAGATTATCAATCTGCATCATGGTAAAATTACAGTGGAAAGCAAACCCGGCTATGGCAGCATATTCAGCGTCATGCTGAAAACCGGTAATGAACATTTTATAAATGACCCGCTTGTAGACATACAGCATGATATAAAAGAAAGCAAGTCTATTGTGCAGAATTCAATACCGGACAGTGATTTTATGAAAACACTAAAAGAGAATAATAAGATAGTCTATCATAAAAATGATCCTGATGAAGCCGATGTCAGACGAATACTTATTGTTGAAGATAATGTAGAACTCCTGAATTTGCTTGCGGAGATATTTTCTCCACTTTATCAGGTATACAAAGCAACAAATGGGGACGATGGCTTGAGAATTACAATAAAGGAACAACCGGATATTGTATTAAGCGATGTAATGATGCCCGGTATAAGTGGAAATGAAATGTGTAGAAGAATAAAGAATAATATACACACATGTCACATTCCGGTAGTTCTGCTAACCGCAAGAATATCTCCCGAACAACAAGTGGAGGGATTAATGTCGGGGGCAGATGATTATATATCCAAATCTTTTAATGCTAAAATTCTTCTGATTAAAATTAATAACATACTCCGTAATAGAGAGTTGCTTCATCATACAAATACTGATAACAGCCAGTCTACAAATGTTCCAGGAGTGGTTCAAAATGAAAGTGACAAAAAACTACTTGATAAAATAAAAGAGATAGTAGAGAAAAATATCGAGAATCCTGATTTTAATATAGAGCAACTTGCATCAGAGGTATGTATGGGACGTAGTGCTTTTTTTGAAAAGATAAAAGACATTACAGGTACAACCCCTGCCAATTTCATTTTGGAATGTAGACTTAATAAAGCTACTGCATTACTGATAAAGAACCCGACACTTCGCATGGATGATATTGCTGCATATTTGGGCTTTAGTTCAGGACGCTATTTTTGTAAATGCTTTAAGAATCATTTTGGAATTTCTCCGCTACAATATAGGAAACAAGACCAGGGATAGTCTAAAACGTTCTAATTCATAGAACGTTAAAATAGGCACTCATATTTTTTGGATACTTTGTTCGGACATTTTGGTACAGTTATAGAAAACGCTATTTCTATTTTTGCCTTCGCAAAGAATCGTTTTAGCCATTATAACTAAATCTATATTTACCAAATTATGAAGAATAAAGTACAGAGACATTTTCCTTATTTGAAAAAAAATAAGCTGCTATTATTGGGGGCTATCACAGTTTTAGTATGTTCAAGTAATGCCTTGGCACAGAATAACGGAAACAAATTAGTAAGTGATAACTTTGATTTTGCCAAAAGGCAAATGGTACACATGCTTGAAAATATACCGCAAGGAGAAGCTAAAATGCCGCACTCCATAAATGGTAAAGGAAATACTTCATGTCGGAGCATCTATTGGTGGACCTCCGGATTCTTTCCTGGAATATTATGGTATATAAACGAATATACAGGTGATAAAGCTTTTGAAAGCTTTGCCAAAAAATGGACAGAAAAGCTTGAACCAGTTAAAACATTCAAAGGTAATCATGATATAGGTTTCATGATGTATTGTAGCTTCGGTAATGCTTATCGCCTTACGCAGAATGAAAAATACAAGGATATACTTATACAATCCGCATACTCTTTGGCTACACGCTTTAATCCTCAAGTAGGTACAATCAAGTCCTGGGACTCATGGCGTTCATGGGAAAACAAACACGTTTTTAAATATCCCGTTATCATAGATAATATGATGAACTTGGAATTGCTGTTCTGGGCTTCAAAAGCAACCGGTGACCCTTCATTCAGAAACATAGCGATATCGCATGCGGAAAAGACCATGAAATATCAGATAAGAAAAGACGGTAGCAGTTATCATCTGGCATGCTATGACCCTGAGACCGGGAATTTCATTAAAGGCGAAACATCACAGGGATACTCCAACGAGTCTACGTGGTCTCGCGGACAAGGTTGGGGAATATATGGCTTTACATTATGTTATCGTGAAACAAAGGATCCGCGTTTCTTGAAAACAGCCCAGCGTATGGCGGATTATTACATCAATCACCCGAATCTTCCGTCTGATAAAATTCCTTGGTGGGATTTTGATACGCATAGACCGGGGTTTATCCCTGGCAAGTTCTCTAAGACCAATAAATACATACAAAACTATCGTGACGCCTCCGCTGCTTCTGTTACCGCTTCTGCTTTGTTAGAATTATCCTCTTATGTAAAGGATGACAAGAAGAAAATTTATACAGAGACAGCACTACAAATACTCACCTCATTATCGAGTCCTGAATATCGTGCAGAAGAAGGTAAAAACGGAAACTTTATTTTAAAACACAGCACAGGAGCTATTCCTCACGGTTCAGAAGTAGACGTGCCATTAATTTATGCGGACTATTATTTTTTAGAGGCTCTTTTACGTTACAATCGAATGATAAACAATAAACCGATATTATAATTATGAAGCGTAAAATTCTTTTTATACTATTTTGCATTTGTTCCTTCAGTTCTATGGTAGCTTCAAAGCGTACAGGTGCGCAAGACCGCGAGTTATGGGTAAAGTATTTGTGTCGTATAGCCTCACCGGTTATTGACAATTTAGCCAAGGGAACATTGGAGGCCAACATGCCCGTAGAGACCGGAAAAAATTTCTATGGTAATCCACGTGACGTTACCTACTTAGAGGCTGTAGGAAGAACACTTGCCGGCATTGCTCCTTGGTTGGCTTTACCTGATGACAATACAGAAGAAGGTAAACTAAGGAAAAGTTTTAGAACTTCAGTACTTAAAGGACTGAAAAATAGTGTTTCTCCCGAATCTCCCGATTGTCTGAACTTTACCCGCAATTATCAGCCCACTGTAGATGCAGCTTATTTAGCACAAGCTTTTCTACGTGCCCCCAAGGCTTTATGGGAGCCACTGGATACGCTCACCAAACAAAGATATGTGACCGCATTTAAGTCACTCCGTAGAAATAAACCCGTGTATAATAATCATTTGTTATTTGCGGCTATCATAGAAACTTTTTTGTTGAAAGTCGGTGAACAAGTTGATCAAGCTAAAGTATTCTTAGCTTGTAAAAAAATAGAAGAATGGTATGTGGGTGACGGCTGGTATAGTGACGGACCAAGTTTCTCTATGGATTATTATAATGATTATGTTATTCATCCCATGCTGGTAGACATTTATCAGGTATTAAAGGAAAAAAAAATAGTCTCGGAAAGGCAATATAATACAGCTGTTAAAAGGATGATACGCCATTCTGATTTTTCTGAGCGTATGATAATGCCTGACGGAGTTTTTCCGGCTTTTGGACGTTCGGCTACTTATCGTACAGGGGCATTTCAAAGCTTATCACAAGTAGCATTGATGAAAATACTGCCTTCTTATATACATCCTGCACAAGTACGTTGTGCGCTCACTGCCGTATTTGTGAATATGTACGACGGTAATCAGAATTTCGACAAAAACGGCTGGTTGGTACTGGGATTTAATGGTCATCAACCTGAATTGGCTGATTATTATACTACTACCGGTAGTTTGTATATGGCAACACTTGGTTTTTTAGCACTGGGACTTCCGGCAGATGATTACTTTTGGACAAATAGTTTTGAAGAATGGACTTCTTGCAAGATCTGGAGCGGTAAACCAAGCAGAAAAGACTATAAAGTTGAGTATTGAAGTAATATATAAAACAGAGAAAAAACTTTCATTCCATTATTTAATCTTAAATTCAAGCTATATGAAACAGAAAACATTTATTTTAAGTAAGAAAAAATCTTTTACGGCATCTGCAATATCCTGTTGCATGTTTTCGGTCAGAATCAGAGATTCGAGCGCATTATCCGAAATCAGACCTTTTAACCTGAAAAATCGGCTTATTCTATTTTGAAATTATCACGAACTCATGTAATATTTAAACTTTATGAGAAATACATTAATTTTTTTCCTAATTTCTTTATTGATTATTGGTTGTAAAGATGAAACTACTACAACTAGTACAATTCACGATCCTTCAAAACCGGTTCAAATTACAGGTTTTGAACCTACGGAAGGAGGAGCTCGCACAAGATTGTATATCCAAGGAAATAACTTTGGAAGTAATACAGATGATATAAAGGTAAAAATCGGCGGTTTACCAGCCAAGGTTATAGGTAGTAATGGAAATATTATATATTGTATGGTTCCTTTCAAAGCCTCAGAAGGAACTATTGAAGTAAGCATAAAAGGGCAAGACCCCATTACTGCGGCAGAGAAATTCAATTATGTTTCCAAAACGATTGTCGGAACCGTAGCCGGCTATGTGGATGAAACCGGTAAAGTAAAGGTTCAGGATGGTTCATTTAAAGAGGCCGGCTTTTCCGGTCCGGGATATATGACTGTTGACCCGAAAGACCCAAACGTACTTTATGTGGTCGATGGAAACAGGTATGGCGGGACAAGTATCAGAGTACTGGATTTAAAAAAGAAGGAAGTCTCAACATTATTGACCAAAGGACAGGGTAACTGGGAAAGTATTCGTACCATAGATTTCACTTTAAGCGGTGACACTATGTTGATTACAAATCAGCAGGATACTGAAAATGCCATAGGTATTTCTTATACTACCAGAGCAAACGGTTTTAAGAAACCACAACCTCTTGTTATCGGAAGAAAAATCGTTTCTGTTGCGGTACATCCCAACGGGGAGTTATATTATGTAAAGAGAAAGACCGGAGAACTTATCCGTTTTGATATGCAAACAAAAGAAGAAAAGGTTTTATATGCCTTAGGAGATGGCGAACCGATGTTTTTTATCTTTATGCATCCGTCGGGCAATTACGCTTATATCTCATTCTCCCAATGGAAGACAATATTGAAAATACCCTATGACTGGAAGAGCAAGACGCTTTTAACCGCCAGTATATTATGTGGCCAACAAAAACAGGAAGGATGGCTTGACGGTCAAGGAACAAATGCCAAGTTAGGTAATCCGGCACAAGGCGTATTCATAAAAAACGAGCAATATATAAAAGAGGGCAAAGATGATATTTACGATTTTTATTTCACAGACTCTTCGATACACTGTATTCGTTATGTAACTCCCGAAGGATTTGTACACACATACGCCGGTCGTGGCAGTCAGGGGGTTAACAATAACCCTAATGGTTATGTAGATGGTGATTTAAGGCAAGAGGCGCGCTTTAATTATCCTTTCGGAATACACTACGATGAAGTAAATAAGATATTTTACATTGGTGATATCGAAAACTATAGAATTAGAAATATAGCGAAAGATGAATAAATTTTTAATATTAAAATGTTACCTCGAATGAAAAACATTATTATTATTTTCTTTTGTATGTTTATGCTGGTGTTTCAGGCAACGGCACAAAATCATGCAGACGTAAAAGAAATAGAAGTATCAGGTATTGTACTCGATTCAAATAAAGATCCTCTTATAGGTGCTAATATTGTAGTAAAGAATGTGCCTGGACTTGGTGTGATAACCAATATTGACGGAAAATTCAAGATAAAGGTGGAGTTATATCAACGTCTTATCGTTTCATACATTGGTTTTGAGAGTCAGGAGATACTTATAAAAGATAAGAAAACACTGACTGTGATAATGCAAGAGTCAAAATCTAGTGTATTGGATGAAGTTGTGATTACCGGAACAGGAGAACAGAAAAAGATAACCGTTACAGGAGCTGTTTCTTCTGCTAATATAGCACATCTGAATGTTTCTCCTTCAGGAAATCTTGTTAATGCCTTGGCAGGAAATGTTCCCGGTGTATTATCCATGCAGAGCAGTGGAGCACCGGGCCAAAATACTTCCGAATTCTGGATCCGTGGTATTTCTACTTTTGGTGCCAAAACAAGCGCCCTTGTACTTGTCGATGGTTTTGAAAGAGATATGGATGATATCAGTATTGAAGATATTGAATCGTTTCAAGTATTGAAAGATGCTTCAGAAACCGCCATTTATGGTGCCCGTGGTGCAAACGGTGTGGTATTGATAACTACCAAACATGGTAAACCCAGTAAGATTACCATATCTGCCAAGGCGGAAACTTCTTATAATACCAGAACCATAACACCGGAATTTATAGATGGACCCACTTACGCATCTTTGATAAATGAGGCAAGAATCACAAGAAACGAAGAACCGGTTTATCAGCCTGATGAACTGTATATATTGAAGAACGGACTCGACCCTGATTTACTGCCTAACGTAGACTGGATGGATGAGATTTTGAAGAAAGGAGCCATGACATACAAGGCTTCACTCAACATCACCGGTGGTAGTACAAACACACGTTATTTTGTATCTGCCAGCTATGTGGAAGAAGAAGGTATGTATAAAACGGATAAAGAAATTGAAAAGCAATATAATACCAATGCCAATGCCCGCAGATGGAACTATCGAATGAATGCGGATATAGACATTACTAAATCTACTTTATTAAATGTCGGCATATCCGGAATGTTGAAAAAGGTAAATGATACCGGACGAGGTTCGTCGCTTGTGTGGAACAGCCTTATGGGACAGACTCCGGTGTCCATTCCTAAAGTTTATTCGAACGGTTATTTCCCGGCATCAGAATATAACGAAAATTATCGTGACAATCCTTGGATTGCGTCTACACAGACTGGTTACAGACAAAACTGGACTAACCAAATACAGACCAACGTGACCTTAAATCAGAAACTCGATTTCATAACCGAAGGATTGAAGTTTATCGGACGTTTTGGCTACGATACAAACAACTCTAATTATATAAACAAGTTGAAAGCGCCGGAAAGATGGAAAGCGGAACGTTTCAGAGACAGTGAAGGTAATTTGGTCTTCAAGCGACTGAATGAGGAGCAAAAGATGACACAAAGTGCAGGAGGTAGTGGCGACCGTCATGAATTCTTTGAGGCAGAGTTGCATTATAACCGTGTTTTCAACAAACATCATCATGTAGGTTCTGTATTGAAGTATAATCAGGATTCAAAAATACGTACTTATAATCTGGGTGACGATTTGAAGAATAGTGTTCCCGTTCGTCATCAGGGATTCTCAGGACGCTTCACCTATAACTGGAAATATCGTTACTTTGTTAATTTCAACTTCGGTTATACGGGATCCGAAAACTTTGCTGTAGGTAATCAGTTTGGTTTTTTTCCCGCTTTCTCTATGGCATGGAATATAGCAGAAGAACCGTTTATACAGAATAATTTCAAATGGCTGAATATGTTTAAGGTACGTTATTCTTGGGGTAAAGTAGGTAATGACAATGTATCGGTACGTTTCCCTTATATGTACACTATCGGAAGTTTCAAGAACTATCAATGGGCCGATTTTGGCTTTAACCAAAGTTATAGCGGACTTACTTATACAAGTGTGGCATCAAACGGTATAAGCTGGGAAATAGCCAAGAAGCATGATATTGGTTTGGACCTCGTATTGTTCAACGAACGTTTTTCTCTTACCGTAGATTATTTCAATGAAAAAAGAACCGGCATTTTCATGTCAAGAGGTTCATTGCCTCTTACTGTGGGACTTTATGATGGTGACAAGCCTTATGCTAATGTAGGAAGCGTAATTAACAGAGGTTGGGACGGTAACTTTTCATTCAATCAGAACATCGGAAACGTGGGCCTTACCATCAGAGCTAATGCTACTTATAGTGATAATGAAATTCTTGAAAAAGATGAAGGCCATAAGCTATATCCTTATTTGTATGAAACAGGTTTCAGTGTAAGCCAGTCAAGAGGATTGATTGCTCTCGGATTGTTCAAGGACTGGGACGACATAAGAAACAGTCCTACACAGAACACTTGGGGAAGCGTTGAACCGGGAGATATCAAATACAAGGATGTGAACGGTGATGGAGTGATAAACGATAATGACCGCGTGGCTGTAGGAAACACCAACAGACCGAGTTTCGTTTATGGTATGGGTATTTCTGCCAATTGGAAGGGGCTTGACGCAAGTGTCCATTTCCAAGGAACCGGTAAATCTTCTTTCTTCATCAACGGTGTATTGGTGCATCCTTTCAGCCGCGGAACTTGGGGAAATGTATCTACGGATGTTGTCAATTCAAGCCGCTGGATTTCAAGAGATATTTCGGGCGACCCAGCAACCGAAAATCCGAATGCCGTATATCCGAGACTTAAATTTGGAGGAGAAAATAATGTGAACAACAACCAGTATTCCACACATTGGTTGAGAAACGGTTCTTATCTTCGTCTTAAGACAGTAGAAATAGGATATACTTTACCCAAAAATATAGTAAGCAAGATACGTTTTAGTAAAATAAGACTATTCTTTACCGGAACAAACTTGTTGACTTTCTCTAAATTCAAATTGTGGGATCCGGAACCAAGAAGCACCGATGGTAGTTTCTATCCTATTACAAAATCTGTTACATTTGGTTTGAATGTTAGTTTATAAAGAAACACTTACGAATATGAAACTTATAAGAAATATATTATTGATTGCAACAGGCTTGAGTATGGCTTCGTGTAATTATCTTGATGTGAATACCGATACCAAGGACAGAATGTCACTGGAAGAAGTCTTTACCGATGAAACCTATACGGAACAATGGCTTGCCAATGCATACAGTTACTTGTCAAACAGTGAATTTGCCGATATCAGCATCACCGGTGCAAACCCCTTTAATTTCAGTGACGATATCTATAATCCCATTTACAAGAGTTTTAAAGAAGTGACTTATGGTGAAGAGCAATGGCCGTATACATGGAAATACAGTTACCAAGGGATACGTCAGGCCGCTATCTTTATTCAGAATGTGGATATGTGCAATGAACTGACCCCGGAGGAACGTGCAGACTATAAAGCTCAGGCTCGTTTTGTACGTGCTTATTATTACTGGAAGCTGTTACAGAAATATGGTCCTGTGCCCATTGTACCTGAAGAGGGCCAGGATTACACTGACAGTTATGAAGCTCTTTCAATACCTCGCAACACTTACGATGAATGTGCCGATTACATTGCTTCAGAAATGGCCCTGGCTGCAAAGGATCTTCCTTTGAAGCGTGAATTGATGTCTGTGTCACGTCCCACAAGAGGTGCTGCTTTGGCTGTACGTGCTAAAGCACTATTATATGCAGCCAGTCCGCTAATGAACGGTAACACCGATGGATATGCCGAAAAGTTGGTGGATGACAAAGGCAACCGACTTCTTGCTGCTACCTATGATGAAAAGAAATGGGCAAGAGCAGCTGCTGCGGCAAAAGACGTGATTGACCTTAAAACCTATAATCTGTATGTGGCCTATAAACGCACTGAAGGATTTGACGGTTATCCGGTTACACTGCCACCGTATGACGACAAGAATTTTGCAACAAAGTCTTGGCCTAACGGATATAAGGACATAGACCCGTTTGAATCATACCGTTCGGTCTTTAACGGTGAGCTGTCAACAGTAGAAAACCCTGAATTGATATTTACACGAGGAAACAATCAGGGTAGTTATGGAGTGAACTATATGGTCTTTTATCAACTTCCGGTTAGTAAAGCTAAAGGAAACAATACAACTTGTGTGACCCAAAAACAATGTGATGCCTATTATATGAAAGATGGCAAAGACGTTCCGGGCAAAGATATTGAAATTGGCCGCGGCGATGGTTCTTCAAAAAGGCCTACTGGTTTTGTCACCGCAAGTGACGTGAGCAAAGGACTTTATAAGCCACTGGAAGAAAATGTATCACTTCAATATGCTAATAGAGAACCCCGATTCTATGCATCGGTAGCATACAACGGAGCGACCTGGTGGCTGACAAATGCGACACTGAGCAGTGATAGAGGCCCTTATAGAAGCTGGTATTATCGGGGCGAGACGGAAGGTATGTCCAATACCGAAAACTGGCTTCAAACCGGTATAGGCTTGATGAAGTATGTACGTCCAACAGATACCAATGATGACAAGAACATAAATGGTGAATTTTCTCATATCTCAAAGAAGGCGGATCCTTTGATAAGATATGCCGATATCTTGTTAATGTACGCTGAAGCATTGAATGAACTTGATGGTTCATACCAGATTGAGACTTGGGATAACTCTGGTACTCATAGTATTTCACGTAATGAGGATGAACTGAAGAAAGGAGTACAGCCTGTAAGAATCCGTGCCGGAATACCTGATTTTACGCCAGAAGAGTATGGTAATAAGGAACTATTCCGTAAGAAAATCAAACGCGAACGTCAGATTGAACTTATGGCTGAAGGGCAACGCTATTTTGATTTGAGACGTTGGAAAGACGCTAAAGATGAAGAATCTCTGCCTATGTACGGATGTAATGTTTTTATGACAAAAGGAGAACGCGACTTGTTCTATAAACCGGTTCCTGTTTCTGATGTTTTGACCTGTTTTGCCGAGAAAACTTATTTTTGGCCTATCGACCGCTCCGAGTTGGAAAAAAATGTGAGATTGACTCAAAACCCGGGTTGGCAGAGTGAAAAGTAATTACTATTAAAAAAAACGATTATGAAGAAAAAAAATATCTCTTTGCTTTTGGTTACGTTACTTGTAATGCTGAGTTCTTGCAGCGAATTTTATTCAGATGAGCAATATGAACACTATGTTTCGTTCAAAGCTCCTACATCTACCGTATCTCGTATCCGTTTGAAGTATAGAAAGGGACAACCTTCTCCCTATCGTCTTCCTCTTATAGTGGCCGGTTCCACGATGAATAATAAAGACATCGATGTACATGTAGGTATAGATAACGATACACTCGACATCTATAACTATGAACATTACTATGAACGGGAAGATTTGTACTACAAACAGTTACCCGAGAATTTTTATTCTATTCCGAATTATGACATACATATTCCGGCCGGCGAATGTCAGGCTCTGATGGATATCAATTTTAATTTTAACGGGCTTGATTTGTCGGAGAAGTGGGTTTTGCCCCTTATCATAAAGGATGATCCTTCTTATAATTACACCTCTCATCCACGGAAAAATTTCAACAATGCTCTACTATGGATAACTCCTTTCAATGATTTCTCGGGAAACTATGGAACCACGGCTTTGAATGTTTTTCCCGAAGATACCAACAAACCACTTGTAGTTGACACTCGTGAAGCATACGTGGTTGACGAAAATACCATATTCTTCTATGCGGGTGCTATAAAAGAAAAAAGAACCGACCGTAGAAAATTCAAAATTTATGCGACATTTAATCAGGACCCGGATGACAAAATGAAAGGTACGGTAGAGTTGAGGGCAGAAAATCCAAACATTGAATTTGAATCGAAGAAGCAAGCAACGTATGAGATTTCTGAAATGATGGATGCCTCACGGCCTGCCCTGATGCGCAGAACCGTTACGATAAGAGAACTTAATTATACATTTGTAGATCCATGGGAAACTCAGGGATACACGGCGCATTACAGAGTTGAAGGAAGCATGACCATGCAACGCAATATCAATACGCTGATTGATGACGAAGAATTTGCCATAGAGTGGTAAATTCCCATGTCTTAATATTATTAATGCGAACCAAATACTGATTCGCATTAATAATATTAAGACATGGGAATTTACCGTTTAAAAGTAAAATACATAAAATCACCCTTATTCCTTGATTGAAAAAGTAAAAAACAGACTTTTGAAAGCCTCATATATTTTTCTTCCTTATAATTGAAACAAACACTTAGACTTTTATAAAGCACTGCTTTAGACTACCTAAAGCTATGCTTTACGTTCTCTAAAGCGGTGCTTTATATTCCACCAAGCGGAAGGTTATATAACAATAATGAAGGGGAGGTAATAGACAGGAAGAAATAGAACGATCGACACAGCTACCGGATAAAGAAAGTGCAGTAAAGGTATGAATGTAGCATTTCAACCAAAAAAAACAACTGAATACCAAGCAGGTGAAAATTATTTCGTAATTTTGCAGATGTAGAAAAAATAAAACTATGCCGAACTATGATTTAATCACCATATTAGGACCTACCGCCTCAGGCAAAACTCCGTTTGCCGCTGCTTTGGCCTATGAATTGAATACAGAAATTATCAGTGCCGACTCCCGTCAAATATACAGGGGAATGGATCTCGGCACCGGAAAAGATTTGGCCGATTATACGGTCAATGGACATAAAATCCCGTATCATCTGATTGATATAGCCGCTCCCGGATACAAATACAATGTTTTTGAATATCAACAAGATTTTCTGGTTTCTTACGAAACAGTCAAACAAAAAGGTTGTCTCCCCGTTTTATGTGGAGGGACAGGGATGTATTTGGAATCAGTCTTAAAAGGTTATAAACTAATGCCCGTACCGGAAAATCCGGAGTTGCGTACCCGTTTGGCAAGTTATTCTCTTGAAGAACTGACGGAAATTTTAAGCCAATACAAAACGTTGCATAACTCTACGGACGTAGACACAGTGAAACGTGCCATTCGTGCAATAGAGATTGAAGAATATTATGCCGCCCACCCAGTCCCCGAACGGGAATTTCCGAAGCTGAACAGCCTCATCATTGGCGTAGACATCGAACGAGAACTACGCCGCGAGAAAATTACGCTACGATTAAAACAGCGGTTGGATGAAGGTATGGTTGATGAGGTACGACAACTGATCAGAGAAGGAATTTCACCGGAAGATTTAATATATTATGGTCTGGAATACAAATACCTGACGTTATATGTCACAGGACAAATGACATACGAAGAGATGTTTAACGGATTAGAAACTGCGATTCATCAATTCGCCAAACGGCAGATGACTTGGTTTCGCGGCATGGAAAGACGAGGATTTACTATTCATTGGATAAGCGCGAAACTGCCAATGGAAGAAAAGATAGCGTTTGTGAAAGAAAAACTGCAGGGGAATTAGTATCTTTGGCAGTGAAATATAGTGAGATTTTTAATATTGTAGGATAGAAATACGGATATGAGTGTAGAACCGAAGAAATGGGGTGTGATTTACAACCCGAAAGCTGGTACCCGAAAGGTAAAAAAACGCTGGAAAGAGATCAAGGAATACATGGACAGCAAAGGCGTCGACTATGACTATGTGCAATCCGAAGGTTTCGGTTCAGTAGAACGTCTCGCTAAGATTTTAGCCAACAATGGTTATCGTACGATTGTCGTTGTGGGCGGTGACGGTGCGTTGAATGACGCTATCAACGGCATTATGCTATCCGATGCAGAGGATAAAGACAATATCGCACTTGGCATGATTCCGAACGGCATCGGGAATGACTTTGCCAAATATTGGGGACTCAGTACCGAATACAAGCCAGCTGTCGACTGTATCATTAATCATCGACTCAAGAAAATAGACGTAGGCTATTGCAACTTCTACGATGGAAAAGAACATCAACACCGTTACTTCCTCAACGCTGTTAATATTGGACTAGGCGCACGAATCGTCAAGATTACCGACCAGACAAAGCGTTTCTGGGGCGTAAAATTCCTGTCGTATGTTGCCGCCTTGTTCTCTCTGATATTCGAACGTAAGTTGTACAGAATGCACCTCCGCATCAACGACGAACATATCCGTGGACGCATCATGACGGTATGTGTGGGAAGTGCCTGGGGCTGGGGACAGACACCGAGTGCCGTTCCTTACAACGGCTGGCTGGATGTATCTGTGATCTATCGCCCGGAATTCCTGCAAATCATTTCCGGATTGTGGATGTTGATACAGGGAAGGATTCTGAATCACAAAGTCGTGAAGTGCTATCGGACAAAGAAAGTGAAAGTACTCCGAGCACAAAGTGCTTCAGTAGATCTGGACGGACGGATACTGCCGAAACACTTTCCTCTGGAAGTAGGCGTTCTCCCGGAAAAGACCACGCTTATTATCCCGAACTAAGAAAACAAACACGCCTCCTCTAAACAAGGAGATACCTGTATTACCTATATAATGTAACTTATAATTTGTAATTAACAATATGATCGAACTTAAAAACAATCCTGCCGGTAACTTCTTTCTGCTGGCCGGCCCATGTGTTATAGAAGGTGAAGAAATGGCCATGCGCATTGCCGAACGAGTAGTCAAAATCACCGAAACATTGCAAATTCCTTACGTATTTAAAGGTTCTTACCGCAAAGCGAACCGCTCACGTCTGGATTCATTCATGGGTATCGGTGATGAAAAAGCCCTCAAAATACTGAAAAAGGTACATGATACTTTCGGAATCCCTACCGTAACGGACATCCATGCTGCCGACGAAGCTAACATGGCAGCCGAATACGTAGACATACTTCAAATTCCGGCATTCCTCAGCCGCCAAACCGATCTGCTCGTAGCCGCAGCCAAAACCGGAAAGACCGTTAATATCAAGAAGGGACAATTTCTTTCTCCAATGGCAATGCAATTTGCCGCAGACAAAGTAATAGAAGCCGGCAACAAGAATGTTATGTTGACCGAACGCGGAACAACTTTCGGTTATCAAGACCTTGTAGTGGACTACCGAGGTATTCCTGAAATGCAATCATTCGGATATCCTGTCGTGCTCGATGTCACTCACTCACTACAACAACCGAACCAAACAAGCGGAGTGACCGGCGGTATGCCGCAACTTATAGAAACTATTGCCAAAGCGGGCATAGCCGTAGGGGCAGACGGTATCTTTATCGAAACACACGAAAATCCCGCCGTAGCCAAAAGCGACGGTGCCAATATGCTGAAGCTTGATTTATTGGAAGGATTGTTAACAAAATTAGTAAGGATACGCCAAGCCATTAAATAACTCTTTTTCTGCCTGTTTGTGATTTACCATAGACAATCACGACAGATAACACAGAAACTTTTATTAAATTAAATAGAACATGAAACATTTATTACGTGGATTATTTATTGCAGTCCTTATCATATGCTGCAATTTCCAGTCCGTTTTTGCACAACCCATGCAACAAATGCCTGTGGACAAAAATGTCCGTATCGGCAAACTGGATAACGGACTTACTTATTACATCCGACACAATGCACTCCCGGAAAAACGCGTAGAATTCTACATCGCACAAAAAGTAGGTTCTATTCTGGAAGAACCACAGCAACGTGGCTTGGCTCACTTTCTGGAACACATGGCTTTCAACGGGACCAAACATTTCCCCGGCGATGAAACCGGACTTGGAATCATTCCCTGGTGTGAAACTAAAGGTATTAAATTCGGAACAAACCTGAATGCCTATACCAGTGTCGACCAGACCGTTTACAACATCAGTAACGTACCGACAGAAAACCAGAATGTGGTAGATTCCTGCCTGCTTATCCTACACGACTGGTCGAGCGCTATCAACCTTGCCGACAAAGAAATCGACAAAGAACGTGGTGTAATCCGCGAAGAATGGAGAAGTCGCAACAGTGGTATGCTACGCATCATGACTGATGCACAGGCTACTATGTATCCGGATTCTAAATATGCCGACTGTATGCCTATCGGCAGTATTGACGTTATCAACAACTTCCCTTATCAGGATATCCGTGATTACTATGCTAAATGGTACCGTCCCGATTTGCAGGGAATCGTTATCGTCGGTGACATCAACGCTGAAGAAATGGAAGCCAAGTTGAAAGAGGTATTCAAAGACGTAAAAGCTCCGGTAAACCCTGCCGAACGTATTTACTATCCGGTAGCAGACAATCAGGAACCGTTGATCTATATCGGCACAGACAAAGAAGTTGCCAATCCTTCTATCAACATCTTCTTCAAACAAGATGCAACGCCAGATTCTTTGAAAAATACGATTTCTTATTATGCTACACAGTACGTACTCAACATGGCTATCAATATGCTGAATAGCCGTTTGAACGAACTCCGCCAAACAGCCAATCCTCCTTTTACCGGTGCCGGTGCAGGATATGGAGAGTATTTCCTTGCCAAGACCAAAGAAGCATTCAGCCTTACTGCAAACAGCAAGATTGACGGTGTAGACTTGGCGATGAAAACTATTCTGGAAGAAGCAGAACGTGCACGTCGTTTCGGATTCACTGAAACTGAATATGAACGCGCGCGTGCTAACTATATGCAAGCTATGGAGTCTGCGTATAACGAACGTGAAAAAACAAAAAGTGGTAACTATGTCGATGAATATGTGAACAATTTCCTCGATAAAGAACCGATTCCGGGTATCGAATTCGAATATATGCTTGTACAGCAGATGGCTCCGAACATTCCTGTGACGGCCGTCAACGAATTGATGAAACAGCTGGTTACTGATAATAACCAAGTAGTACTGCTCGCGGGTCCTCAAAAAGAAGGTCTGAAATATCCGACGAAAGAGGAAATTGCAGCTTTATTGAAGCAGATGAGTTCATTCGATTTGAAACCATACGAAGACAAAGTTTCCAACGAACCTCTTATCTCTGAAGACATTAAAGGCGGAAAGATTGTTTCCGAAAAGGCCGATGACGTTTACGGCAGCACAAAACTAGTGCTTTCTAACGGTGTAACAGTCTATGTGAAGCCTACAGATTTCAAAGCTGACCAGATCATGATGAAAGGTGTAAGCCTTGGTGGTACCAGTGTATTCCCGAACGATGAAATCATCAATATTTCTCAATTAAACGGTGTAGCTCTGGTAGGCGGTATCGGTAATTTCAGCAAAGTAGACTTAAGCAAAGCCCTTGCCGGTAAACGTGCTTCCGTAGGAGCCGGTATCGGTAATACAACAGAAACAATTTCAGGTAGCTGTTCTCCGAAAGATTTCGAGACAATGATGCAGTTGACTTACCTGACATTCACTTCTCCGCGCAAGGATAATGAAGCATTCGAATCATACAAGAATCGCCTGAAAGCACAGCTTCAAAACTCAGACGCTAACCCGATGACGGCATTCAGCGATACAGTGACACGTGCTCTATACGGTGACCATCCACGCGCTATCAAGCTGAAAGAAAGCATGGTAGACCAGATCGACTATGACCGTATCCTCGAAATGTACAAAGACCGCTATAAAGATGCAAGCGATTTTACTTTCTATCTGGTAGGAAACGTAAACCTAGAACAGATGAAACCGATGATTGCAAAATATCTGGGTGCTCTGCCTTCTATCAACCGCAAGGAAACATTCAAGGATAATAAGATGTACATTCGCAAAGGGGAATACAAGAATGAATTTGCAAAGAAACAGGAAACGCCAATGGCTACCATCATGTTCCTATACAGCGGAACTTGCAAATACGACCTGCGTAGCAATACACTACTCAGCTTCCTTGATCAGGCATTAGATATGGTTTACACCGCTGAAATCCGCGAAAAAGAAGGTGGCACGTATGGCGTAAGCTGTAACGGAAACCTCAGCAAATATCCGAAGGAAGAACTGGTACTTCAGATTGTATTCCAGACTGACCCAGCTAAGAAAGATAAACTGTCTGCTATCGTTGTGGAACAATTAGAAAAAATGGCTAAAGAAGGTCCATCTGCCGAACACATGCAGAAGATCAAAGAATATATGTTGAAGAAATACAAAGACGCTCAGAAAGAAAACGGCTATTGGCTAAATAATCTGGACGAATATTTCTACACAGGTATTGACAATACGAAAGACTATGAAAAGTTAGTCAACAGCATTACAGCCAAAGAAGTACAAGACTTCCTTGCCAAGCTGCTGAAACAGAACAACGAAATTCAAGTCGTTATGACTATGCCGGAAGAAAACAAATAAAAATTCTTTTGTATAGATGATGATACTCAACGAACTACGTAAACACGGAAGACTTGCCGCCAGAAGACACCCGATGTATGAAAAGAACAAAGTTGCTAAAATACTCGGTTATGTCATGGCTGCATTTTGGGCCGGTTACCTGATATTTTTCGGTACGACATTCGCGTTCGGTTTCTCAAATATGGTTCCCAACCGAGAACCATATCATGTAATGAACGCCGTTGTTCTGATCTTTATTCTGGCACTGGATTTCCTGTTGCGTGTTCCGTTACAAAAAACACCGACACAGGAGGTAAAACCTTACCTCCTGTTGCCGGTTAAACGAAATCGTGTCATCGACTTTTTACTTATCCGCTCCGGACTTAGCCTATTCAACCTATTCTGGTTGTTTATGTTTGTCCCTTTTTCTTTCATTACTATTACTAAATATTTTGGAATTCTCGGTGTTATCACCTATCTTATTGGTATCTTACTGCTGATTCTTGCTAACAATTACTGGTACTTGCTGTGCCGTACACTCATCAACGAACGTATTTGGTGGGTTCTATTGCCCATTGTTTTTTATGGTGGAATAGCCTGCCTCCTTTTTATTCCCGAGGACAGTCCTCTTTTCTATTTCTTTATGGACTTGGGAGACGGGTATATCCAAGGAAATATTCTCTATTTTCTCGGCACTATACTTGTGATAGTCACTTTGTGGCTGGTTAACCGCAAGCTTATGTCGGGACTTATCTACGCAGAATTGGCCAAAGTAGATGATACACAAATCAAACACGTCTCGGAATATAGATTCTTCGAACGCTACGGAGAAGTCGGCGAATATATGAGACTAGAACTGAAAATGCTTTTACGTAACCGCCGTTGCAAAAGTTCTCTACGCAGTGTCGCTATCGTGGTGGTAGCTTTTTCCTGTGCACTCAGTTTCTCAAGTGTCTACGATGGACGCCTGATGACTTCTTTCATCTGCGTATACAACTTTGCTGTATTCGGAATGATTATCCTGTCACAGATTATGTCGTTCGAGGGCAATTATATCGACGGATTGATGTCACGCAAAGAATCTATTATGAGCCTGTTGAAAGCTAAATATTATATATATAGTATTGGCGAAATCATTCCTTTCCTACTCATGGTTCCCGCTATCATTATGAATAAACTGACATTGCTGGGAGCTTTTGCCTGGTTCTTTTATACGATCGGCTTCATCTATTTCTGCTTCTTCCAACTGGCTGTTTACAATAAACAAACTGTGCCGCTAAACGAAAAAGTAACGAGCCGCCAAACCAATAGTGCAATACAAATGTTAGTAAACTTCGGAGCATTCGGTGTGCCGCTTATCCTATATAGCCTGTTAAACTCACTTTTAGGAGAAACAATTACTTACACGATCCTACTGATCATCGGTTTAGGATTCACCCTGACTTCTCCGCTATGGATAAAGAATGTATATCATCGTTTCATGAAACGGCGATATGACAATATGGAAGGTTTCAGAGACAGCCGCCAATAGACATACATGGGTCATTAATTATATAAACATTGAAAATCATGATTACCATTGACAAGCTCAAAAAGAATTTCGGTGAAAAGATTGCCGTAGATATAGAACACTACGAAATCAATCAAGGCGATATGCTCGGATTGGTGGGAAACAACGGTGCGGGGAAGACGACTCTCTTCCGGTTAATGCTGGATCTGCTGAAAGCGGACAATGGGAAAGTAGTTATAAATGATATTGATGTAAGCTTAAACGAGGACTGGAAAGCCTTCACCGGTGCTTTTATCGACAGTGGTTTTTTGATTGATTATCTGACCCCGGAAGAATATTTCTACTTCATCGGAAAAATGTATGGATTAAAGAAAGAGGAGGTAGATGAACGCCTCGTTCCTTTCGAACGCTTCATGAACGGGGAAGTAATGGGACAAAAAAAATTAATCCGTAACTATTCTGCCGGAAATAAACAAAAGATCGGTATAATCTCCGCCATGCTTCATTATCCACAATTATTAATATTGGACGAACCGTTCAATTTCCTCGACCCGAGTTCGCAATCCATTATCAAGCATCTGCTCAAAAGATATAATGAAGAACATCAGGCTACGGTTATCATTTCCAGCCATAACCTGAACCATACTGTAGATGTGTGTCCGCGAATTGCTCTGCTGGAATACGGAATTATCATTCGGGATATAATTAATGAAGATAATTCTGCAGAAAAAGAGCTGGAAGCGTACTTCAATGTAGAAGAATAAATATCATCAACAAAAAAGGAAAGGCAGCCGATGAAGATTAACTTTAAACTCTTTTTCATATTGGTAGGGCTAACCGTCATTTTCAGCTCCTGCCGCACATCCGCCCCCCGTCTGGATTATCAGGCACTGGCGCGAGCTTCTGTCTTATTGGGTATAGACATCAACTTGGAAGACGACCATAAACTCTACCTAGAAGCTGCCGACTGGATAGGAGCCCCTTATCGTGGCGGTGGAGATTCGAAAAGAGGGACCGACTGTTCAGGCATGGTTTATCAAATCTATCGGAAAGTATATCGTATCCAAGTGCCACGAAACACAGAAGAACTGAAGAATAAGAGCAACAAAGTAGCTAAACGAAACCTCAAAGAAGGTGACTTGGTATTCTTTAGCAGTAATCGTTCTAGAAAGAGAGTAGCTCATGTAGGCATTTATCTGAAAAGTGGGAAATTCATTCATTCCAGCACAAGTCGCGGGGTAATCGTCAGTAGGCTAAACGAAGACTATTATCTCAGGCATTGGATCAGCGGTGGTAGAATACGTTAACAATCAAATCATTCACTCTTATTGAAATAAATTTATGAAATCATTTATCGGAGCAGTACTATTTATCTGTGTAGCGTTTAGCGCAAACGCCCAACTTTTATGGAAAGTATCCGGCAACGGACTAAATCAGCCCTCTTACATTATAGGTACACATCACTTGGCACCATTCAGCATTATGGACAGTATTGCCGGACTTCAAAAAGCAATGAAAGAAACCCAACAAGTATATGGAGAGCTGAAAATGTCGGAAATGCAGTCACCGGTCACCATGCAGAAAATGCAACAAGCTATGATGATCGCCAACGACAGTACGCTGTCCACCCTCCTCTCCCCTGAAGACTTTGCAACGGCTAACAAATTCTGCAAAGAAAACCTGATGCTAGATTTAAGCGCAGCCCCCAAACTGAAACCTGCATTCCTGCTGAACAACGTAGTAGTGGCAGCATATGTAAAACATATAGGCAAATTTAATCCTCAAGAACAGCTAGATACCTTCTTCCAATCACAAGCTACCCAAAACGGGAAAAAAGTAGACGGACTAGAAACTGCGGAATTTCAATTCAATTTATTATTCAATGGTTATTCGCTGCAACGGCAAGCACAACTGCTAATGTGTACGATCAACAACATCAATACAGAAGTGGAAAGCCTGAAAAAACTCACTAACGCCTATATGCGACAGGACTTAAACCAAATGTTTCGTATCAGCGAAGAGCGTAAAGGTAATCAATGTGACCCGACTCCCGGTGAAGAAGACGCAATGATTTATAATCGCAACAAGGCATGGTCTGAAAAACTTCCGGCTATTATGAAAACAGCTCCTACTTTTATTGCAGTTGGTGCCCTGCACCTTCCCGGTGACAAAGGATTGCTAAACTTATTAAAAAAACAAGGATACACGGTAGAACCTGTAAAATAAGAAAAGATTTTAGTACTTTTGCGGAAAAGTTCTCCCCAATGAATTATAAAACCTATTTATTCGATTTCGACTATACACTAGCCGATTCGTCACGTGGTATCGTTAAGTGTTTCCGAATTGTGCTCACCCGCCACCAGTATTTAACCGTTACCGATGAAGCAATCAAACGTACTATCGGCAAAACATTGGAAGAATCTTTCAGTATTCTTACCGGAATCACCGACCCAATACAACTCGAAGCTTTCCGACAGGAATACAGATTGGAAGCCGATGTACACATGAATGTGAACACCCAGCTTTTCCCCGACACGTTATCTACACTGAAAGAGCTGAAGAAACGGAGTGCCCGTATCGGAATTATCTCTACTAAATACCGATTTAGGATACTGAGTTTCCTCGAAGAGTACCAACCGGAAGATTTTCTTGATATAGTGGTAGGTGGAGAAGATGTCAAAGCTGCAAAACCTTCACCAGAAGGAGTCAAATTTGCCTTGGAACATTTGAGAAGTACCCCGAAAGAAACTTTGTATATCGGAGACAGCATTGTAGATGCGGAAACTGCTCGGAATGCAAGAGTCGATTTTGCAGGCGTACTCAACGGAATGACTACCGCTGACGAACTTCGCGCTTATCCGCACCGAATAATTGTGAAAAATCTTAGCGATTTACTTTAAAGTCCCCCTTAATAGTTGACAACGAAGTTTGTGCATACTATTCTATAAATGAGCAAAGTAATAGCAACACAACTAAAAAAACAAAAGAAATATTTGTTGAAAACAAATAAAAACAGTACTTTTGTGCCCGATTATTCCGCAACGGGTTTGATAAAGAGTTCTCTAAGTGATTAAAGACCACCCGCCGGAGCTAACTTATACATTTATTATATAAGATGTACGCAATTGTAGAAATTAACGGTCAGCAATTCAAAGCAGAAGCTGGTCAGAAGTTGTTCGTTCACCACATCGAAGGTGCAGAAAACGGTTCAACAGTAGAATTTGAAAAGGTTCTTTTGGTAGACAAAGACGGAAACGTAACTGTAGGTGCTCCTATCGTAGAAGGTGCTAAAGTTATTTGCCAGGTTGTTTCAAACTTGGTTAAAGGTGACAAAGTTCTTGTTTTCCACAAGAAAAGAAGAAAAGGTCACAGAAAACTGAACGGTCACCGTCAACAGTTCACTGAATTAACAATCACAGAAGTAGTAGCTTAATCAATTAAAAACAGTAAAAAGAAATGGCACATAAAAAAGGTGTCGGTAGTTCTAAGAACGGCCGCGAATCAGCAAGTAAAAGATTAGGCGTTAAGATATTTGGTGGCGAAGCTTGCAAAGCAGGTAACATCATCGTTCGTCAAAGAGGTACTGAATTCCACCCGGGTGACAACATCGGTATGGGTAAAGACCACACTCTTTTCGCTTTAGTAGACGGTACAGTAAACTTCAAAGTAGGTAAAGAAGACAGAAGATATGTTTCTGTAATTCCTGCAACTGAAGCATAATTGCACAACTGAGAATATTTAAAAGAAGGAGATGTAATCCAAGCGATTGCATCTCCTTTTCTTTTTTAGATATTTTCGTTGCTTGATTGTTCGTTTTTTCTGTATCTTTGCATCCATTAAGTGAAAGTTCATAAAAAGTATAGATATGCTTACCATTAAACAAATTACAGAAAACACAGAGGCGGTAATCCGCGGACTGGAAAAGAAGCATTTCAAAAATGCAAAAGAAACGATAGAGCAGGTTATTGCTCTTAACGACAAGAGACGTAGTACCCAAAATCAATTAGATAAAAATCTGGCAGAAGTTAATTCTCTTTCGCGCACAATCGGACAACTGATGAAGGAAGGCAAGAAAGAAGAAGCTGAAACCGCACGCGCACGTGTAGCAGAATTAAAAGAAGGTAATAAGGAATTGGACGCAACAATGACACAAGCTGCCACCGATATGCAGAATGCACTCTATACGATTCCTAATATTCCTTATGACAGTGTACCCGAAGGTGTAGGTGCCGAAGACAATGTCGTCGAGAAAATGGGAGGAATGGAAACCGAACTTCCCAAAGATGCACTTCCCCACTGGGAACTGGCAAAAAAATATGATTTGATAGACTTCGACTTGGGGGTTAAAATCACAGGAGCAGGTTTTCCTGTATACAAAGGAAAAGGTGCACAACTTCAACGTGCCCTTATCAACTTCTTCCTGGATGAAGCACGCAAATCCGGATATATTGAAATCATGCCACCGACAGTGGTCAACGCCGCTTCCGGTTACGGCACAGGACAACTTCCTGACAAAGAAGGACAAATGTACCATTGCGAAGTAGATGATTTATATTTGATTCCGACAGCAGAAGTGCCTGTTACTAATATCTATCGCGATGTCATCCTAGACGAAAAACAATTGCCTATCAAGAATTGTGCATATACACAATGTTTCCGTCGCGAAGCAGGTTCTTATGGCAAGGATGTGCGTGGCTTGAATCGCCTGCACGAATTCTCCAAAGTAGAATTGGTGCGTATCGACAAACCGGAACACTCCAAGCAATCTCATCAGGAAATGCTCGACCATGTAGAAGGACTGCTGCAAAAACTGGAATTACCCTACCGCATTCTTCGTCTTTGCGGAGGAGACATGAGTTTTACCGCTGCGCTTTGCTTCGACTTCGAAGTATACTCAGAAGCACAAAAACGCTGGTTGGAAGTAAGTTCCGTTTCCAACTTCGACACCTATCAGGCCAACCGTCTGAAATGCCGTTATCGTAGTGGAGAAAAGAAAACTGAACTTTGTCACACCCTAAACGGTTCAGCACTGGCATTGCCACGTATCGTTGCGGCCCTACTCGAAAACAACCAGACACCTGAAGGAATCAAAATTCCGAAAGCATTGGTTCCATACTGCGGTTTCGATATGATAGACTAAGAATTTTTCACTCTTGTAAGAATCAGGTATATCCTTTTCTTACAAGAGATTTTTATATAACCTTTAACACATTTCCCCCATGACAAAAAACACTAAAAGCTTTGTGTTGCCATTGACATTTATTGGCATTATGTTTTTCGCGATTGGTTTCGCACTCGGAATCAATTCATTATTAGTCCCGGTATTACAAAAATCATTAGGAATCTCGAATACGGCTTCTTATCTGATTATCGCTGCGACATTCATTCCTTTTCTAGTTTTCGGTTATCCTGCCGGACTCACAATTAAGGCAATAGGTTACAAACGTACCATGTCGCTGTCTTTCTTTATTTTTGCCATAGCATTCTACCTGTTCATCTTATCGGCAGATCAGGAAAGCTTCACCTTATTTTTGCTGGCTTCTTTTATCAGCGGAGCAGCCAATGCATACCTACAAGCGTCTGTAAATCCATACATCACCATTCTTGGCCCGTTGGATAGTGCAGCAAAACGTATTAGCATAATGGGTATCTGTAATAAGTTGGCATGGCCTATCCCCGCTATCTTTATCGTATGGTTGCTGGGGAAAGATGTCAATCTGATTGGTATCGAAGATCTGAACAAGCCGTTCATTATCATCATCTGTGCTTTTATAGCTTTGGGTATTATGGCATTCTTCGCTCCACTGCCCGAAGTAAAAGCGGCAGGAGAAGACGAAAGCGAGAATGAAGCCGAAGCCTGTCCATATGCTGCCACAAAAACGTCTGTTTTTCAATTTCCTCACTTATTACTAGGCTGCCTGGCCTTATTCCTTTATGTAGGTGTTGAAACTGTCTCATTGGGTACATTGGTCGATTACGCAAAAGAACTTGGACTAGAAGGTGCAGCTAATTATGCCTGGATTGCTCCAATCGGTATTGTGATCGGCTATATCTGCGGTATTATTTTCATTCCGAAATATCTCAGCCAAGCTACTGCGCTAAAAATTTGTTCTATCCTGGCTATTATCGGTTCATTGTTGGTAGTACTAACTCCGAGCCATATATCTATCTATTTTATTTCATTCATGGCATTAGGATGTTCATTAATGTGGCCGGCACTGTGGCCGCTTGCCATGGCCGACCTCGGCAAGTTTACCAAAGCCGGCTCATCATTGCTTATCATGGCAATGTTCGGTGGTGCCGTTATCCCTACCCTGTATGGTTGGCTAAAGGATGTAGCAAGCCCGCAACAAGCTTATTGGCTGTGTTTACCTTGCTTCCTGTTCATCTTGTATTATGGAGTAGCCGGGTACAAAATCCGTACGAAATAAACAGATAGATTCATCTGTATATAGAAAGCCACTCTTCAAAAGAGTGGCTTTTCTTTTTGTTTTTCGTAAAGAAGCTGTATCTTTGCCATAATTTATAACATTCTGTTAGCAGTTACGTAATAAAACCAACAAATTAATTAGATAATGAACAAAATCATTAGCAAGAAACGCTTTTCTGAAAAGGTGTTCAAATTTGAAATTGAAGCCCCTTTAATTGCTAAATCTCGTAAGGCCGGACACTTCGTCATTGTACGTGTAGGCGAAAAGGGAGAACGTATGCCTTTGACTATCGCCGGTTCTGATATAAAGAAAGGCACTATCACCCTGGTGATACAGGAGGTAGGGCTATCTTCTACCCGCCTCTGTGAGTTGAACGAAGGTGATTATATTACAGACGTAGTAGGTCCTCTCGGCCAAGCGACTCACATTGAAAACTTCGGAACTGTTGTTTGCGCCGGTGGTGGCGTAGGTGTGGCCCCAATGCTCCCTATCGTACAAGCTTTGAAAGCTGCCGGCAACCGTGTGATCACTGTATTGGCAGGACGTAATAAAGACCTTATCATTCTCGAAAAAGAAATGCGCAAAAGCTCCGACGAAGTTATCATCATGACGGATGATGGCTCTTATGGTCGCAAAGGACTGGTAACGGAAGGTGTGGAAGAAGTTATCAAACGCGAGAAAGTGGATAAATGCTTCGCTATCGGCCCTGCTATCATGATGAAATTCGTTTGCTTGCTAACCAAGAAATATGAAATTCCCACTGACGTCTCATTGAACACGATTATGGTAGATGGAACAGGTATGTGTGGCGCTTGCCGTATCACTGTAGGAGGAAAAACCAAATTTGTTTGTGTAGACGGTCCGGAATTCGATGGTCACCAAGTAGATTTTGATGAAATGCTGAAACGCATGAGGGCATTCAAAAACATCGAACGAGAAGAAATGCACAAACTCGACACTGTATGCGAAGCTACAAAGGAGACCGACGAAAAAAGCCGTAATGTTGCCTGGAGACAGGAGTTGCGTAAGTCGATGAAAGCCAAAGAACGCACGGCTATCCCGCGTGTTGAGATGAACGAACTCGATGCAAAATATCGTTCACATAGCCGCAAGGAAGAAGTAAACCAAGGGTTGACTGCTGAACAGGCTATAACAGAATCCAAACGTTGTCTCGACTGTGCAAACCCAGGATGTATGGAAGGTTGTCCGGTAGGAATTGACATTCCCCGTTTTATCAAGAACATCGAGCGTGGAGAATTTCTGGAAGCAGCAAAGACATTAAAAGAGACAAGTGCACTTCCGGCTGTTTGCGGTCGTGTCTGCCCACAAGAAAAACAATGCGAATCAAAGTGTATTCATCTGAAAATGAATGAGAAACCGGTAGCTATCGGTTATCTGGAGCGTTTTGCAGCTGATTACGAACGCGAGAGCGGACAAATCTCCGTACCAGTCATTGCTGAAAAGAATGGTATCAAAGTGGCTGTTATCGGCTCGGGACCTGCAGGATTATCGTTTGCAGGTGATATGGCGAAATATGGATATGACGTAACTGTATTCGAAGCATTGCACGAAATTGGCGGTGTACTGAAATATGGTATTCCTGAATTTCGTCTGCCCAACAAGATTGTTGATGTTGAGATTGACAATCTAGCCAAAATGGGAGTTAACTTTATCAAAGACTGTATTGTAGGAAAAACAATTAGTATAGAAGACCTGAAAGAGGAAGGTTTCAAAGGGATATTTGTAGCTTCCGGTGCCGGTCTTCCTAACTTTATGAATATTCCGGGCGAAAACTCAATCAATATTATGTCTTCCAACGAGTATCTTACCCGTGTCAATCTAATGGATGCAGCCAGCGAAGACTCTGATACTCCGATAGCTTTCGGTAAGAATGTAGCAGTAATCGGTGGCGGCAACACAGCCATGGACTCTGTCCGTACGGCCAAACGTCTGGGTGCCGAACGCGCCATGATTATCTACCGTCGTTCGGAAGAAGAAATGCCCGCACGTATCGAAGAAGTTAAACACGCAAAAGAAGAGGGAGTAGAATTTCTGACACTGCACAATCCTATCGAATATATTGCAGACGAGCAGGGTTGTGTAAAACAGGTTATTCTACAAAAAATGGAATTAGGCGAACCGGACGCTTCTGGACGTCGTAGTCCTGTCGCTATCCCAGGTGCTACGGAAACGATTGATATTGACCTAGCTATCGTAAGTGTCGGAGTGTCGCCGAACCCGATTGTCCCTAGTTCTATCAAAGGACTGGAGTTAGGACGGAAAGGAACGATTGCCGTAGATGAGAACATGGCATCTTCTATCCCGATGATTTATGCAGGTGGCGATATTGTACGCGGTGGAGCCACTGTGATTCTCGCCATGGGTGACGGCCGTAAGGCAGCGGCGGCTATGAACGAACAGTTAAAAACAAAGTAGTAACAAGAAAATAGAATAGATAAAAAGAAAAGCCCTGCTTACATTCTGTAAGACAGGGTTTTTCTTATAAAAATATCAAAGATACTTTTTTACTTTACTACTTTGTTCGTCGCAGGGTCGGGGAAAATGACAGACGGTTTAAACGACTTCGCTTCCTCAAAATCCATTAACGCATACGACATGATAATCACAATATCATCCGGTTGTACTTTACGGGCGGCAGCACCATTCAGACAAATTTTGCCGGAACCGCGTTCACCTTTGATAATATAGGTTTCAAAGCGTTCGCCATTATTATTATCAGCGATATACACCTTTTCTCCCGGAATCATGTTTGCCGCATCCAGCAGATCTTCATCTATCGTGATACTACCCATGTAGTTCAGATTCGCTTCCGTGACACGCGCACAATGAATTTTCGACTTCAACACTTCAATCATCATAAGGTTTCGTCTTTTTAGTTATTCTTTATATTTAATGTTATCAATCAGCCGAACTTCTCCGCAGAACACTGTGATACATCCTACTGCATACGAAGTATCTTCCCAATTGGTTATCTTCTGCAATGTATTTCCATCTACTATCTCAAAATACTCCAAACGCAATCCCGGAGCTACGTCAATCGCATCTTCCACCATTTTTTGCGTTTCATTTACTGTATGAGAGGCTGCAAAGTTACGACTTTTAAATAATGTCCGAGAAATATTTAAAGCATTTTCACGTTCTTGTGCAGATAAACGTTTATTTCGGCTACTCAAAGCCAATCCGTCCTCCTCGCGCACAATCGGACAGCCTACAATTTCCAGTTTATACTGCAACTGTCGGACCATTTCACGAATAATCGCTAATTGCTGGAAATCTTTCTCTCCGAAATAAGCTTTATCTGGCTGTGCCGCATCAAACAACTTGCTAACAATCTGACAAACACCATTGAAATGTCCAGGACGGAATGCACCTTCCATTACAGTATCCAATGGAGCATAGCTGAATTGGCGGGTGTCCGGTTCCGGATACATTTCGCTCACAGAAGGAGCAAATACAAATGCAGCTCCACATTCTTCCAACAAGCAGCAATCCGCATCTAATGTACGCGGATATTTCTCCAAGTCGTTTTTATCATTAAACTGCGTGGGATTTACAAAAACACTCACAACAGTTACACCATTCTCACTTACGCTGCGCTTTACCAGAGATGCATGTCCTGCGTGTAAAGCACCCATTGTAGGAACCAATCCTACTGTTTTACCTTGGGCTCTCAGGGCAGTCAATTCGACCTGTAAGTCCTTGATAGTGTGCACTATTTTCATTTTCGTCAATTGGTTTATGTTTTACTCGTTTGCAAAAACTCTGCAAAATAAACTAATATTTGCCACATAAAGAAAGAATATCTTATTTAATGT